>JAKLDZ010000581.1 GCA_022703255.1 Myxococcota bacterium
TGGAGCGTGGGAGCCACGCGGTGGTCACCAGGGGCGAGCCGACGCGGGGCGGGTGGGCACGCGAGCTCGGTTGGTGCAGGTGGGGGAGCGTCGGCGATCAGCTTCGCCACCAAAACCCGGCCGGAACTTGTGGCGGACGGAACTAGTACTAGGAGAGCAGCTCGATCGTCTTCTTCACGGCCCAGCCGAGGAAGACCCCGCTCCCTGCGATCACCATCACGGGCTCCAACCGCGTGCGCCACACCGCGGCCACGGAAGCCGCCCACGACGGCACCGACGGTTCGGCCCGCAGGAATGCGTCGCGCGCGACGGTTCGCATCCGCCTGTCGATCTCGTCGTCGATACTGTACGACGCCAGCTCCCCCAACTCCTCGAGCAGTCCGTCGCTCATGGCTTGTCTCCCTTGGCCTCCAGCGTCTCCGCCAGCGCCTTCCTCGCGCGCTCCAACCGCTTGCGCACCGCCTCCGGCTTCACCCCAAGCACCGTCGCCACCTGTCCCGGCTCCAGCCTCTCCACCGCTACCAGCACCAGCACCTCGCGTTGATCGATGGGCAGCTCGAGCAGCGCGCGCTCCAGACGCCGCTGCGTCTGCGTAGCCGACGCGATCTCGAACGGCGTTGCGTTCAGCCCTCCCTGCGACGCGCACGCGGCACAGTCCAGACGCTCCACCCCGCACATCGCCCGACGCACGTGGCTGAGGAACAGGTTGCGCGCCACCGTGAAGAGCCACGCGCCCAGATCCGTGTCCTCGTCGAGATCGCGCGACCGTGACGCCAGCCGCAACCACGTCTCCTGCAGCAGGTCCTCCGCCACGTGACGGTTGCGCGCCATGCGGACCAGATATCCGTGCAAGCGACGCCGATACCGCTCGTACGTGCGCTCGAACGCCTCCGCGTCGCCGCTCCGAAGTCCCGCCACAAGATCGCGCTCGTCGCCCGGCACGTGCGGATCAACGCACGACCCCCGCCTGCGTGACACGCTTTTTCTTCGTCACGCGACCGGTCGCGCCGCGTTCCTGGAATCGAAACGCGCACCGCGCTCAACCACGGAGGCAGCCGATGATCCAGTTCTTCCGCGAAGGTGGGTTCCCGATGCTCTTCATCCTGGCGCTCGGCATCGCCGCACTCGTGTCGTCCTCGCGTTTCGCCTGGCGACCCGACCCGCGCAACGTCGAGTCCAACCGCACCCTCGGCCTCGCCCTGCTCTTCGCAACCCTCACCGGCATCGCCACCGACGTGGCCGCCGTCATGCACCACATCCCCGCGCACCCCGAATGGGCCCACAGCCCCGACCGCCCCCTCATCGTCATGACCGGCCTCGGAGAAGCCATGGCGCCTGCCATCCTCGGCTTCGCCCTGCTCACCGTGCAGTGGCTCCTCGTCTCCTACGGCTTCCGCCGTCTCTCCAACACGCTGTGACCCCTCCCGCCCCACCACGTCCGGTTCCCCACTCCCCATCGCGCTCCGCCAGAAAATCGAGGCCCCCACTCCCCGGCCCGCGATCCTGCGCTTGACGTTCCCTTCGTGACCGGATCAGATGCAGCACGTGGATCCCGCACGGCCACGCACGGAGGCTCCCCTTTGGCTCCCGTTTCCCCCAAGATGCGCGACGGCACGGATGTCCTGCTCAACGGCCTGACCTACCGCATTGCGGTGCTCGGCCCGGAAGAGACCTCGTTTCAGCCGCCAACCAGGCTCGGTGACGGCCGCGAGCTGTCCGAGGCCGACCGCAACGGACTCGTGGAGATCCTGCGGTTGCTCGACGAGCTCTCGCAGATCGTCAACACGCTCAACGAGCGCCTCGTCGATCGGCTCGACGGCCTGACCAACCGCGGCGTGCTCGCGCTGCTCGAGTGCGAGCACGTCGATCCCGCCTTCCGCAACGCGCTGGCGCCGTTCGCCTTCGGCCTGCTCAAACACGGCACCAACGTCTTCACCGAACGCGGCTCGGTGATCGTCCCGCCGCGTCCCCGCAGCGACTTCGAACGTCAGATCCTCCGGCTTCCCAACGCGCTTCGGGAGGAGATCCCCTGGTCGCGCGTGCTGGACAACCTGTTCGACGCGGTTCCCCTCGCGACGCAGGGGTTCTACCTGTTCGAGACCGCTGGCGATCTGGAGCGCTTCGAGAGGAGTCTCGGGGACGAGTACGCGAAGACGCGCAGCGAGCTGCGCGAGCTGTTCTCCCGGGCCGTCGCACTGCAAGCCGGCATGTCGCGTGAGGACTGGGATCTGCTCGACAAGTTGAGCCAGAAAGCGATCGATCTGCAAAAGGCCCCGCTCGAAGCCGCCCTCGAGGCAGGTCCCGAGGCCTGTCGCTGTGTCGCCACCCGGGTCCGCTTCCGCTGCGATCCCGCCGGCCACATCACCTGCTCGGCACGTCACTACTCCGAGGAGTTCGCCGAAGAGCTCTCCGCGTGCGCGAGGCTGCTGCGGTCGATGCACGACGCCGCCCCGGCCTTCGCCTCCGAGCTCCGCGCCGTCCTCGCAGATCTCGCCGACTGGTGCACTGCCTCCCATCCCGGCGAATCCTGGGCCGAAAGCCGCCCCGTCTGGATCGCCGCCGACGATCCCGACAACCTCATCGACGTCAACCTCACCTTCGAAGAGAAGGTCTCGCGCATCGGCTCCAAGGGCGGGCTGCAGCTCCTGGCGTGCACCTTCGACGACGTGCCGGACAAGCTGCGCGACATCTACGCATCCGTACGCGAGAAGGGACGCAGACAGAACCTCAACATCCTGTTCCTGCGACAGCTCGTCGTCGGAGGCGGCGCAAGCAACTACACCCTCGCCGGCGAGAAGCTCCCCGACCCCGGCGGACGCCCCCGCTACAAGGTCATGATCTTCACCAACACCACCCGCAGCGCCCTGGTGTTGATGAACCGCGCCCTGATCGCCTCCGCCACCGACGTGCCTGCGTCCCACGTCGAGCGTATCGCCGACTCCGCCAAGCTCGCCGTCCTCTTCCATGAGTACGGCCACACCCTCGGCGACTACGCCGAGTTCCTCGGTGACCTCGGCGGCAGCGTCGAGGAAACCAACGCCGAGGCCAGCTCCATCTACGAAACCGCACGCCTCGCCCCCGAG
>JAKLDZ010000582.1 GCA_022703255.1 Myxococcota bacterium
ATGAGAACGGCCAAGGAGATCTATGACCGGATTTGCTGGGACCCGGGCCTGGATCGGCGGTCCTTCTGGATTGGCTACGATGATCACATCGCAGGTCTGATCGAGCTGCCCTTCGAGGCCTTCGTTCCCGGAGGGGACGTTCCTTGGCATCGGATTCGTCGGTACCGCTGCGGGTCGGAAGTCGTGTGGGATCGCACGGAGAGCATCGATCGGCTCTCGAGCGTGCAGCGCGCAACGGCCCTGCCCACGATCGACGATGTGATCGCGTTCTGGTTTGCCGACCGCACCTGCTGGTTCAAGAAGGACCCCGCGTTTGACGCGGAGATTCGAGGCCGCTTCCAGCGTCTGCAGGAGGCAATCAGTCGCGGCGATTGCGACGAATGGCTCGAAACCCGACGCGGCACCGTCGCGTACGTGATCGTGCTCGACCAGTTCTCGCGCAACATGTATCGCGGCACAGGGCGGATGTTCGCGAGTGATCGCCAGGCGCTGGCAGCGGCGCGCCGCGCCCTGGAGCGGGGCGACGATCAGGCCCTGTCGGCCGACGAGCGGTCGTTCCTCCACATGCCATTCATGCACAGCGAGCAGCTCTCAGACCAGGAGCACAGTGTTGCGCTGTTCGCCGACGGGCCGCCAGAGGGCCTCTGGTACGCCGAGCGCCACCGCGAGATCATTCGTCGCTTTGGTCGTTTCCCGCATCGCAACGAGCTGCTGGGGCGCGAGTCGACGCCTGAAGAGATCGAATTCCTGAAAGAGCCGGGGTCGTCGTTCTAGCTCTCAGGCGCGCGCTCAGGTCAAGAAGCGTCGGCCTGGCGTCATCATGGCTCCAGGCGCGTTGCGCTGGCCGCAGCGGTCACTTTCTCCGCTCCCGTGCGCTGCACTTCGACCGTTCCCGTGGCGGATTGGCCCGAAATCGCCAAATCGAGCGCGACCGTTTCGTCAAAATCGGTCCCACCGTCGACTCCCGCGTAGTGCCGAGTCGCCTGCATGGTGAGCTGGCAGCCGTCCGCGGTCAGCGAGGCCTCTTTCGTTGCTCCGAACCAGGCCATCACGGCGGTCCCGCGAAACGGATCGAAATCGTAGCCGATCTCGAAGTCTCGCGGCGCAGGAGCGGCCAGCCCGCCGATCATCGCAGGCAGACCTTCGTACGCCAGGTGCCAGATACCCCTTGGCTCGCAGGTCATGGGAGACTCCGGGAGGGCGCACAGGGCGACGGCAGGGGCCTGCCAGACACCCTCGATGCACTCCATCGCAACAGATACCGGGACGGCGCCGCAGTCCCCTGACTGTCTCGAAACGGCGCAGGGCTTTCCACCGCCGGACGCTGCGCAGGCTTCGCCAAGGGCTCCGTTCACCTGCTCGCAAGCCGACGGCGCGTGCCAGCTGACGCCGTCGCAGTAGCCGTAGTTGGGGCAGTAGACCTCCTGCGAACAGCACGTTCCCTCGTGCGTGCCAGGGAGGTTGCAATTGAATCCCATGACAGGATACGTGACCGGAGCGCACTCCGAGTCATGCTCGACGGTATGCCATCCGTCCTCGGTACACTTGTGAGTAGTGGACCTCTTGCCGCTGCTGTTGCATAGTTCGTGGCCAACGACGGGACAGGTCGAGCCTTCCGGAGGGGGGGTGGGGTCGATTACGATAGCGCCCGCTGCTCCCGGGAAGCACCAGGGTTCGCACACGCCGCCACCATCCCAGGCCGGGCACTGCTGCCGGCCTCCTGCTCCGTCGTTGCTGCCGCCCGCCCCGCCCAGGGACCACTGCTGGCCTCCTGCTCCGTCGTTGCTGCCGCCCGCCCCGCCGGGAGTCTGGTCGTTTTCCGAAGCGCACGCGACTGCGGTGGCGATGGCGCCAAGGCTCGACAGGATAGCAAGGACTCGTCGGTTCACGGAAAGCCGCCTTTCGAGGGAGCCGGCTTGTGCCGACTCGCGATGCACGCTGTGGCCTTTGCACCCCGCATGCCATCCTCGGGAAGGCGTCGTTCCCGCTTTTCTGCGGACTCTTGGCCGAGTGTTCTGCAGGCTTGTCGTTGCCAGTGTGCCAGCCTGCGCCGCGCAACGGCTTCATGGGCCCCAGCCCAGCGTAGTCCGCGACGGAACCAGAGCGATCGTGGGTGCGCGATGCTCGTTGCGAACGACGGTCCCGTTCGCAGGGCTGCCGGGGGGCAACGGGTTGGGAGATGCGGAAGGCGGCCTCACACGCGGATGAGGGGCTGGCAGTCCGGGCCTGATCGGCATAGTCTCAACGCCCCGTGCTTCCCCCGAATCACCGCGGGTAGCTGGCGCAACCACCTGACCTTCCCGAACCACCCCGCCTCGAGCCCTCGCTCAGGTCCGATCAACGCTCGCACGGCCGGAATCACGCCTCTCGAGCGCCCATCAGACGCACCTCGGCGCGGCCGTGCCCTTCGCATCACAGCCTGGTGCGATCTCCCCGGCTGCGCGTTTACATCTCCGGAGCCGGAGGATCGATGAGTTCGTCGTAGTCCGGTGGCCCGCGCTCGTCGGGGTCCGGGTCCACGCCGATGACCCACGACGGTACCGGCTCGCCCGTCACGTCGAAGTACAACGCGGGCGCCCCGTCGGTCTCCACCGATTCGCGCGGCGTCTTCACGTGCGATAGGATTCGGTCGATCCCCTCCCGCCTGGTGATGACCGCCAGCACGATCATCATCGACTGCCACAGGGGGCATTGCCACGTTGATCCCCAGCGTGCGCCTCATCAGCTCTGACCACGGAACGTACGACGTGCTGGTCCGCGAGCGTGGCTTGGGCGGCTCGGACTTCGATCCATCAGCTTTCGGGTCGGCCTATTCAACGGCAGATGGCAACCATGAGGGCGCGAGCCCGGGGATGCCGGGTATTCTGCGGGAGGTCGAGGGGAAGCCGCTCCATGTCGCGAACACGCCGACGATCGGCACGGTCGACCTGCGCGCCCTGCGTCTCGAAGAGCGGGAGGGACAACGCACCGTCATCCTCGAGATCTCCCGGGACACCGCACGCCGCTTCGCGAACGTCACCGGCGCCAACATCGGAAGCTGGATGGTGCTGGAGCTGAACGACTGGCGGTTC
>JAKLDZ010000583.1 GCA_022703255.1 Myxococcota bacterium
ACTTCCTCACGTTCTCGGTCATCGCTGCCATCGTCGTGACCGTCGTTCTCCAAGTCGTCGCGACGCGGCGCGTGAATCGCGACGTAGCTTTCGGCGCGGACCAGCGGCGCGCTCAACTCTGGTTGATCTGGGCCATCCCCCTGGTCGGCGCCGCGATCGTCCTCTCTGTCCTGCACGATGAGCCGGCCGCTCCCCGCGACCGCATCAGCCAGAACCGGTCCTGACCCTCGGCCCCGTTCGACGCCGGCGTGCTTCGCCCGTCGCTCCGTGGTAGCCAGCCCCCATGCACATCCCGCCCTGGCGACGCGTCGTGTTCGTCACACTCGTTGCCGCGTGCGCGCCTGCCTGCGGAAAGGGGAACGGCGACGGCAACGCTCGCGCCGTGCCGAGCGCGTCGTCGGGCATCGAGCCGATGCTTTCCTCCTCGGCGGTTGGTGGAATCGCCGCGACGCGACGCACCTCGCTGCCGACTCCTGCGGTGCGCGATCTGCTGTTGCTCTACACGGCCGACGAGCACGGCTGGATGCTCCCTCACGGCACCAAGGGCGGTGCGATCTCCTTGCTGCACCAGTGGACCCGAACCGAGGGGTATTGCGTGCCCGATCGTCCGGGAGCCTGCGACGAGCACCCGTCCTTCGCCTTGTCAGGAGGCGACAACTGGACCGGCCCCGCGGTGAGCAGCTACCTGCGAGGCAAGCCCATGGCCGAAGCGATGCGGACCATCGGCTACCTGCACGCCGCCCTCGGCAACCACGAGCTCGACTACGGCCAACAGAACGTGATCGAAAACGCCAAGGTGCAGGGCTACGACTTCCTGTCGGCAAACCTGCACTGGGACAGCAGCCGTCCGCAGCTCCCGGTCCAACCCTGGGTCATCCTCCGCCGCAACCAGGTCGATGTCGGCGTCGTCGGCCTGACCACCACCTTCGCGCCCACCCACCTGCTCCCCAGCAGCTACGAAGGCCTCACCTTCGAGGAAGAAGAGGCCGCCCTGATCCGCACCGTGCCCGAGGTCTGGAAGGCCGGCGCCGATCTCGTCATCGTCATCGCCCACGTCTGTCCCGATGTCATGCAGCACATCGTCGGCAAGCACCCCGAATGGAATCTCACCTTCGTCGGCGCTGCCCACTGCCACGCCCTCAAGGCCCTGCACGGCGGCAAGACCCCGGTCTTCGAACCCGCCGCGGAGCTCTCCTACTACGTCCGCGTCCCCATCACCGTGGACCTCGCTCGCCCCCAACGCCAGCGCGTGCTCAAGGCCGAACCCGCCCTCGTCGAGATCGGACCGCTCCCCGCGAAGGCCGCCATGAGCGCCCCGGTGCTGCGTCTGCACGACCAGATCATGCAGAACAGGGATGCCGCCCGCGACAAGCTCGGTGAGGTCCTCGGCTACAGCCAGCGCGGGATCGGGCGCGAAACCCCCTCGATGGTCAAGTGGCTCCTGGGCGCCTGGCGCAAGCAGCTCAAGGCCGATGTCGCCCTCATGAACAAGCACGGCATGCGTCAGGATCTCGGCTCCGGCGATATCCGCATGGCCACGCTCTGGGACATCCTCCCCTTCGAATACAAGCTCGTGACCATGAAGCTCACGGGCAAGGACCTGATCGACAACGCCACCTGCTGCGACGCCCTCATGGACGGCGTACGCAAGAGCGACGACAGGTGGCTTCTGTCCGACGGGCGAACGGTGGATCCCGCGGCGACGTATCGGGTCGTGACCCCGGACTACACCTACTTGGGAGGCGCCGGCTTCCACTTCAAGTCCCAGGCGATCGAGCCCGAAGTCGGCGGAGACTGGCGCGATGCGATCGCCGACTGGATGCGCGCGCACCGGACCACCGTGGGCAAGCCCCTCGAGTCGATCCTGTATCGCTGACGCCTACTGCCCGATCGATCCGCTGTAGACCCAGCCTTCGCGCTCGCCGAAGCGGATGCGATACCAGCTCCCCTTGCGCGACAGCAGGTCCACCTTCGTCCCGCGAACCAGACGCGCGATCACCTTGCCCTCCTTGGGCTCGTCGCGCACCAGCGCCGCGTCGTACACCACCTGCCCGGACCCCAGCGGCGCTTCCTTCGCCTTCGGCTCCGCCGAGTCCGCGCCCTTCGCCGCAGCCTTGTCCGCCGCAGGCTCCGCGTCCGCCATCGGCTCGATGTCCGCCGTCTTGCCCGGCGGCACCCACTGCGCCGTGTAGAAAATCGTGTAGCGCGCGTGCTGGTGCGTCACCGACTCCAGATCCAGCGTCTTCGGCTCCGACTCCAGGCACTGCCACACCGCGTTCGCCGCGTTCTCCGGCAACGTCGTCGACTTGCCTCGCACCAGCTTCCAACGGTTGCGGTTGAAGTCCAGGTCGAACCCGATCGACATCTTCCCCGCGAGTCCAGCCGAGGCAGGACAACGCCCCAGCGCCTTGAGCTTCGGGCCGACCGCGGCGTCGAAGCTCGGCGTGTCACACTGCTCCTGCGTCTTGCCCTTGAGGTTCCGGCAGCTCACCACGCGGCCGGCGCTCACGACGACCGAGGTGCCCTGAGCCGGGGCCTGGGCAGACGCGGAGGCAGGGACGGCAGCGCTCGAGGCGGCGGCGCCTGGCAGGGGACGGCCGGAAGAAGCGCTCGCGGTTGGGGCGGCAGCGGGGCGGTTCTCCTCGGGCGGCGTAGGTCCCAAACGCACGCCGGCGAGACGCGGCCATGCGATCCCGACGACGAACCCGATCAGCGCGATGACGCCTGCCTTGGCCCAAACGGGGCGGTCTTCGCCCTGTTTCGGGATTTCGACGACGGGGTGCTCTGAAGCCTTCACCACGCCCTCCGACTAGCACAGGCCTCCCAAACCGGGCGAATGTTAAGCGGTTCGTTCCGTTGAGTTCGTGCCGGGGATGGCGCATCCTGCCTGTGGCGTTATCCGGTTGTGGTTGCCCGAGCCCGACGGCCCGGACCCCCTTCGCTGCCATGGCTTCCAACCTCCGTTCCCTGCTGCGTTTCGCCTTGCCCCTCGGCCTCGTGCTCGGCACCTCGGCCGCGGCGGGTGCGGCTGCGCTCCATGTCCTGCCCGCATCCGGCTCCCACGCCCG
>JAKLDZ010000584.1 GCA_022703255.1 Myxococcota bacterium
CGAGGGCAGGAGAGACCAGGAGACGGGCCAGCTCCGGGAGATCCCGGGCCGGGCGGAACGGCCCGTTCTCGCGCGACACGAGGGTCTCGCTGCCCGTTCTTCCGGTGGCAACCAGCTCCACGAGCGTGGCGTAGGGCATGGGGCCGAGGACCGTATCGCCGGATGCGATGCGATAAATGGCGGGGAGCAGATCGCCCTGCGATTCGTCGGCGAGCCTGGGACGCCCCTTGAGCTCGGGAGGTGCGGAGCTCGAGACTGGCGGGTTCGGCGCGGGCGCAGGCGCGGTGACCGCCGGTGAGCCGAGGGGCGAGCCGCGTCGACGATCGCGCGCCGGGGCCGAGGGGCCATGCCCCGCCGGGGACTGCACGCGCGCCTCATGGGCCGCATCCCCCGGGCGCACGCCGGATACGAGCCCGGCGTCTTCGAGCCACAGCGCCAGCCTCGACGGACCGACCGACAGGCGCTTCTGACGGACGAAGTCGTCGATGGCCTCCACGAACGCCGAGGCGGTCGGGAAGCGCCGCTCCGGGTCGCCTTCGAGCCCCTTGCGCACGATCGAGCGCAGATCCTCGGGCAGGTGTCCGCTGTGCCGCTCGAACACCGACAGGTCCGCGTCGCGGATTTTCATCAGGACGTCGAGCTCGCTGCCGACACCGAACAGCGCGCGCGAGGTGAGCAGCTCGGCCATCACGATCGTGAGCGTGAACAGGTCGCTGCGCGAGTCGAGGGGACGCCCCGTCACCTGCTCGGGGGACATGTAGCCGAGCTTGCCTTTGAGCTGACCTTCCTCGGTCCGACGCTCGAACTCGTCGGCTCGGGCGATGCCGAAGTCCCCCAGCTTCACCGCACCGGAGCTGGCGATCAGGATGTTGCCCGGGGACACGTCGCGGTGGACCAGCCCGAGGGGGCGCCCGTCGACATCGACGGCGGCGTGAGCGTATTCGAGTCCACGCAGCACGCTCACGATGACGTGGAGCGCGGCTTCGATCGGAACGAACTCCATGCGCGCAGCCGCGCGTCGAACCACCTTCGCGCACGTCGTGCCGTCCACGTACTCCATCGCCATGAACAGCTCGCTGCCGTCCTCTCCGAAGTCGAAGACCTGCACGAGATTGGGGTGCGAGAGCTGGGCGCACACGCGGGCTTCGTCGACGAACATGGCGACGAAGTCGGGATCGCGCGCGAGCTGGGGGAGGATGCGTTTGAGCGCGACGGTCTTGCTGAAGCCGTGGGGGCCGGTTCGTCGCGCGAGGTAGACCTCGGCCATTCCGCCAGTGGCGACGTGCCGCACCAACTCGTAGGGGCCCAGACGTTCGGGGCACTGAGGGACGTTTGCGCGCATGCAGCGACCGGGCGGTAGCTTATCAGCCTTGACGCGGGGCTGGCGACGAATGCACGCAGGGGGGCGCGACGAGGAGAGGAGCGGTTCGGGCCCGGGCCGCCCCTTCGGCCATTGCCGGGAAGCGATCACCTCCGATGACGAAGACGACCCGCACGAACCAGCCCGCGGACGCACCGGCACCCGTCGATTCTCCCCAACGCACAGCGGGCACGGCGATCTCGCGCGGGCCGGCACTGACCGTCGCGATCGTCGGTGCGGACTCGTTCCTGGGTCGCAACCTGGTGAAAACCCTGGAGCACGATGCCCGGGTCGGACGCGTCGTGGCCATCGACTACCGGGCCCCGTCCACCGCGGCCAAAAAGACCCGCTTCTACGACCTCGATCTCACCCAGCCGGCCTGCGAGGAGCGGCTCGCGGAGATCCTGTCGGCGGAACGCGTCGACGCGCTCGTTCACACGGCGTTTCTTTCGTCACCGACGAGCGCAGCGGCGTGGGCCCACGAGTTCGAGTCGGTGGGGACGATGCACGTTCTGCATGCAGCTCGCCATGCCCGCGTGCCGAAGCTGATCCACTGGAGTCAGACTCTGCTGTACGGCGCTCGCCCCGAGAATCCGAACCACCTCACCGAGGCCCATGCGCTTCGCGCACGGACCGACACCCCCTTCCTCGCCGACAAGGTCGCGGCCGAAACCGAGGTAGGCAGGTTCGCTTCGACCTCGGACTGCTGCGTGACCGTGCTCCGCACGGCACCCATCCTGGGTCCCACGGTCCGCAACTACCTCACGCGGTACCTCTCGCACCGCTTGGTGCCCGTGCTCATGGGCTTCGACCCGCTGCTGCAGTTCGTGCACGAGGCCGACGCGATCGCCGCATTCCTGCTCGCCGTCGTCCGCGATGTCCCCGGAACCTTCAATGTCGTCGGCGCCGGGGTGCTCCCGCTCACCACCGTCATTCGTCTCGCCGGGCGCGTTCCGCTGCCCGTCCCCCACCCGCTCGCCGCTCCGATGACCGGCGCGCTCTGGGCCGCCGGGCTCGCGGAAGCCCCCGCGGGGTTCGTCGACTACCTTCGCTATCTTTGCGTCGCCGACGCGGAGCTCGCGGCGCGGGATCTGGGCTTCCGAGCCCACCACACCACCCGGCAGGCGGTGCTCGATTTCGCGACCGCGCAGCACCTTCGCGACGTGCGGCTCCTGCGCGAGACCGTGTCGAGATGAGGAGGAGATCGTGAGTCAGCGCAAGCCGAAGCCCGCGTCGCGTCGAAAGCCCCTGATCGGGAGGAACCCCTTCGAGGCTGCCGCGCGGACCGACGATGCTTCTCGGGCTGCGGCCCCCACGCCCAAGGACACCCCGAAGACGGCTGCGACGCGCAAGCCGGCTCCGCCTGCCAAGGAGAGCAAGAGCTCCACGCGCAAGGCATCGCAGAAGCGCACGACGCCCGCCCCTCGGACCCAGCCTCCCCGTCGCGACGCCGCCTCGCCCCCGGTGACCGCTCCCCAAGAGCGCCCCGTCGCTCCGCCCCTCGAACCTGCGCCCGCGCCTGCGGTCGCCTCCGCGGAGCCGACCGGCGTCGACGCATCCCCTGCCGACGTCGTCGAGCGGCGCGACGAGGCCGCTCCGGAGCCGGCTGCGAGCCTGGGCAGCGAGGACGACGCGGGGCGTGCGGAAGCGCCGTCTGCGCGCACGGGAGGGGCGTTCGAGGTGGCGAGAGAGC
>JAKLDZ010000585.1 GCA_022703255.1 Myxococcota bacterium
GATGGTGAGCTGGACGTCGGCGATCTTCTTGGCGACGGCCTCAGCATTGGCGAGGTCCTTGGCGGCGCGAGCGAGGGCCACGCGCTTCTGGTGTTCGACCAGGGCCTTGTTCTGGGAGCTGGCGGGGACGGCAAGGTGCTGCGGGACGAGGAAGTTCCGAGCGTAGCCGGGGCGAACGCGAACAACCTCGCCGCTCTTGCCGAGGTTGGCGACATCTTGCTGGAGGATGACCTCGTACTTCGAGCTGGCCATGGGTGCCTCCTCAGTGGGTCACGGTGAAGGGGAGGAGCGCGATATTGCGCGCCTGCTTGATGGCGAGGGTGACCTTGCGCTGATGGGTGGCGCAGGTACCGGAGATGCGACGGGGCACGATCTTGCCGCGCTCGGTCACGAAGTAGCGAAGGGCCTGGGGGTCTTTGTAGTCGATGACGGCGTCCTTGTCCGCGCAGAACTTGCAGACGCGTCGCTTGCCACCGCGGCGGCGGCCGGTGCCGTCGCCATCGCCTCGGCCAAGGTCCATATCGTCGTCGTTGCGATCACGATCCATCATGTTCACTTCTCCTCGGCCTTGTCGTCAGCAGACGACCCTTCGTCACCCGAATCATCATCGACATCAGCGGCGGCGTACTCTTCGCGCTCGCGGCGGTCGTCGCGGCGGAAGTCGACGTCGAGCAGGCCGAGCATCTTCTCGCGCGACTCATCGCGCTCTTCGTCGGTGATGGGCTCGATCGCGGCGAACTTGAGCTCTTCGGGGTTGACGGACAGCTCAGCGGGGTCGACCTCGTCGCGGACCTTGATGGTCTGGAACTTGAGGACGGCGTCTTTCTGCATGCGCAGGTTGCGCTCGAACTCGGCGACGATGTGGCCGCCGCCGACGTAGCGCAGGTAGTAGTAGATGCCGCGGCGGAACTTGCGCACGGGGTAGGCGAGCTTGCGGCGTCCCCAGGACTCGACCTTGACGAGGGTGCCGTTCTCGCGGGCGACCACTTCGGAGACACGATTCGACACGCGGGAAGCGCCATCAGAATCGATGTCGGGCCTGAGGATGTAGATCGTCTCGTACTCTTGGACGCGCTTGGGCGTCGTTGCGGATACTTCGGCCATGATTTCTCCTTCCGGCCTTCGGCCTCGCACGCGAGTGCGAAGCAAGGAGTGCGGACCGCACGATGCGGGCCGCGCCATTTGGGGGGCGTGTTTGTAGCGCTACTCGCGCCGGTTTGCCACACCTTCTTGCGAGCGGACAGCAGAACGGGCGTCGGGAGCCCCCTCCCCTGCCGCGTTCGCTTCGGGAGCCGCGGCAGCGGCGGGCTGCTTGGGCTTTTTGGGACGCACGTTGAGGGCGTTGGCCGCGGCGGGAACACCGCGGCGGCCGACATCGACGAGGGCTTTGACTGCGCGTTTGACGACGTCGGGGAACTCGGCGCGCTCCTCGGACGGGAAGTCGGACAGCACGAAGTCGGCGACCTCGCCGGTCCATCCCTTGGGGGGGCGACCGATGCCGACGCGGAGGCGAACGAACTCGGCCGAGCCGATCTCCTGGAAGATCGAGCGCAGACCGTTGTGGCCCGCGTGACCTCCGCCGACCTTGAGACGCAGCGCTCCGAACTCGAGGTCGAGCTCATCGTGGACCACGAGCACGTCGCCGACCTCGACACGGAAGAAGGACATTGCGGCGCGAACGCTGCGACCGGAGTCGTTCATGAAGGTCATGGGGCGAAGGAGCAGGGCATCGTGGTCGCCGAGCTCCGCGCGCGTGAACTCGCCGTGGAACTTGTCGCGCCAGGCGGGAGCGCGCAGGTGGTCGGCGAGGGCGGAGACGACCTCGAAGCCGGCGTTGTGCCGGTTGCGGGCATAGCGGGATCCTGGGTTGCCCAGGCCGACCACGAGCAGCATGACGAATCCGGAGGGGCGGGAGCCGCCCTGGGGAGGGAGCTACTTCTTGGACTCCTTCTCCTTCTTTGCAGGAGCGCCAGCGGCCGGGGCAGCACCCGCAGCCGGAGCGGCACCTGCAGCCGGAGCGGCACCCGCAGCAGCGCCTTCGGCGCCCGGGACAGCCGCGCCCTCTTCGGGCTTCTCGGCCTCGGGGGCGACGATGGCGACGACGGTCTGCTCGGCGGGGAGGCGAATGGAGACGCCCTCGGGGAGCTTGATGCCGGCGGCCTTGATGGTGTCACCCTGCTTCATTTCGGTGACGTCGACTTCGATGACGCGCGGCACGAGGTTGGCGAGGCAGCGCAGCGGCAGGGTGCGGAACACCTGGCGGAGGACGCCGCCTTCGACGACGCCGATCGCCTTGCCGTTGCAGGTCAGGGGGACGTCGACATCGATGGGCTTGGCCAGATCGATGTGGAGCAGGTCGGCGTGGACGAGCTCACGGGTGAGGGGGTGGATCGAGTAGTCACAGACGAGCGCGGGGAAGGGTTTCTCCTCACCGACTGCAACCTCGAGCACGACGTTGCGGCCATAGGGGCCCTGGATCGCGGCGGCGAGCGCCTTGGGCGACAGGGCGAGGGAGCGAGCGGGGTTGCCCTCGCCGTACGCCACTGCCGGGATCCTGCCGTCGCGACGGAGTTGAGAATTCTGGGCCTTGCCCGGGGTCCGGGGCCATGCGTCGAGCTTCACGAAGTCCATGGTCGTTCTCTTTCTGCCAAGCAGCGCGCCTGCTCACGCGAATAGCGAGCTGATCGAGTCGCTGTGATGAATGCGTCGAATGGCCTCCCCAAGGAGGCGGGCGATGGATACCACACGAATTTTGGGACACGCCAGAGCTGCCTCACCGAGAGGGATGGTGTTGGTCACCACCACTTCCGAAAGGGGCGAGGCCTGGATCCTGGAGACAGCGGGACCTGATAGCACCGGATGGGTGGCGCACGCCACCACCTTCCGCGCCCCCTCCGCAACAAGTGCCCTCGCCGTGTTGCACAGGGTGCCCGCGGTGTCGATCATGTCGTCGACGATGATGCAGTCCCGCCCGCGGACTTCGCCGACAATGTGCATGACCTCGGAGACGTTGGCGCGCTCCCGGCGCTTGTCGATGATGGCCAGGGAGG
>JAKLDZ010000586.1 GCA_022703255.1 Myxococcota bacterium
GATCCGCATCCGCGGTGCCTCGCTGCACAACCTCCGAGCTGTCGACCTCGACATCCCCTCGAACACCCTCGCCTTCCTCACAGGCCCGTCGGGATCGGGCAAGACCTCCCTCGCCATCGACACGCTCGGCGCGGAGGGACAGCGACGCTACCTCGAGACGTTCTCGTCGTATGCGCGGCAATTCCTCGGCGGCCCGGGCCACTCCCATGCTCGCGCCATCGACGGGCTCCCCCCCGCCGTGATGGTCACCCAGCGCGGACACTCGCCGTCCTCGCGCTCCACCGTCGGCACCCTGACCCAACTGCACGATCTGCTCCGCCTGCTCTTCGCTCGCTTCGGTGAAGCCCCCCCGACCGCGGTCACTCCGCTGACCCGATCGCTGTTCTCGTTCCACCACCCGTCCGGAGCCTGTCCGCTCTGCCTGGGTGTCGGGGTCGAAGACCGCCTCGATCCCGATCGGCTCGTAGCCGACGCATCGCGCACGATCCGCCAGGGGGCGCTGACGGTGTCGTTGCCGAACGGGTACCTCATGTACTCGCAGGTGACGCTCGACGTGCTCGATCAGGTGTGTCGGGCGCATGGCTTCGACGTGGACACGCCCTGGAAGCAGTTGAGCGAGGAGCAGCGTCGTGTGGTGCTCAACGGCTCCGATCGCATCCGTGTGCCGTACGGGAAGCATCCCCTCGAGTCGCGGTTGCGATGGAAGGGGATCGCTGCGAAGCCGCGCCAGGAGGGCACCTACCAGGGGATCCTGCCGGTGATGGAGGAGATCCTGCGACGCAGCAGGAACCCGCGGATCCTGCGGTTCGTGCGCAGCCTCCCCTGCTCGGCGTGCAACGGTGCGCGCCTGCGCCCGGAGGCTCTCGCCGTCACCCTCGACGGCGCCAACATCGCCCACCTCTCGTCGCTGCCCATGACCGAGCTGCGCGCCTGGTTCGAGCGCCTCGAGCTCAACGGTCCCCGGGGCGCAGCGATGGAACCGATCCGCCGCTCCGCCCTGCAACTGCTCGGAGTCCTGATCGACCTGGGCGTGGGTTACCTGCCGCTCGACCGGGACACCGGCGCGTTGTCCTCCGGCGAAGGTCGACGGCTCCGGCTCGCCAACCTTGGTGGCCTGGGACTCCGGGGCGTGCTCTACGTCCTCGACGAGCCCTCGGCCGGCCTGCACGCGGCCGATCAGGACGCGCTCTGCGCGCTGCTCGGAAGGCTTCGCGATCAGGGCAACTCGATCGTCGTGGTCGAGCACGATCCGCGCATGATCGCAGCGGCCGATTGGATCGCGGACATCGGTCCGTCGGCGGGCCCCGCGGGGGGCGAGGTGCTCTTCGCCGGGGCGCCTTCGGCCTTCGTGGCCGAAGCTCGGGCCGATGACACGCACGCCCGGAGCGCCACGCGCGCGTTCCTCCGGGGTGACCGGAAGCTCGAGGTCCCGGATCGCAGGCGGACGGGGACCGGTGAGCTCGTCCTGTCGGGCGCCCGGCGCAACAACCTGCGCAGCGTGGACGCGACCTTCCTGACCGGCGCCCTCAACGTCGTCTGCGGCGTGTCCGGGGCCGGCAAGACCTCTCTCGTCGAAGAGCTCGTGGACCGCATCTCCCGACGCGTCGTGCTGCCGGGCGCCGATCGGATCGACAAGGTCATCGCCCTCGACTCCTCCCCGATCGGTCGCACACCCCGCTCCAACCCGGCGACCTACACCGGGATCTCCGACAGGATCCGGGATCTCTTTGCTTCGTTACCCGAAGCAAAAGCCAGAGGCCTGGGCCCCAGCGCCTTCTCCTTCAACGTCGCCGGCGGCAGGTGCCCCGACTGCGAAGGTGCAGGGGTCAAGCAGCTCGGCATGCGCTTCCTCGGCACCGTCGACCTGCCCTGCGAATCGTGCGGAGGGAAGCGCTTCCTCGACGCGGTGCTCGAGGTCCGGTTCGACGGCAAGTCGATCCGCGATGTCCTCGACACGACGATCCACGAGGCCCGCGCGCTGTTCTCCGCCCACCCCCGCATCCTCGGGACCCTGGCGCTGCTCGACGATCTCGGGCTCGGATACCTGCCCCTGGGGCATCCGGCGACGGCGCTGTCCGGGGGCGAAGCGCAGCGGATCAAGCTCGCCACCGAGCTCGTCGGCTCGAAGAAGGCCCGCACCCTGTACGTGCTCGACGAGCCAACCATCGGCATGCACCCGGTGGACGTCGAACGCTTCCTCCGCGCCGTCCACCGCCTCGTCGACGACGGCCACACCGTCATCGCCGTCGAGCACGACCTGGACTTCGTGCGGGCCGCGGATCGAGTGATCGAGCTCGGTCCCGGCAGCGGCTCCGAGGGCGGAACCATCGTCGTCGCAGGCACTCCGGAGGACCTCGCTGCCTGCGCGCAATCCGCCACCGGACGCTTCCTTCGCGCCGCACCCGGGACGCCTTCGCCCGTGCCTCGTGAGCCCCCTGCAGTCGCCGCCGCTGCCGTGCGTCTGCGCGGCGTGCGCACGCGCAACCTGCGGAGCATCGACGTCGAGTTCCCCTCGGGCGCCCTCACCGTGGTCACGGGAGTGTCGGGCAGCGGCAAGACCTCGCTGGCTTTCGACACGCTCTTCGCCGAAGGGCGGGATCGGTTCCTCGAGGCCTGGTCGGCGTGGGCCCGGCGCTACGTGCCTCGCAAGCGCGACGCCGTCTTCGACGATGCCTGCGGTCTCACTCCCACCGTCGGAGTGCGGCAGTCGCTCCCCTCGAAGAACCCCCGCTCCACGGTCGGGACCATGATCGGGTTCGACGACGTCCTGAGGCTCCTGCTTTCGCGCGCCGGCGAGACGGGACCGTCGCTACCCGCCTCGCACTTCTCGCCCAACTCCGAGCATGGTGCGTGCCTGTCGTGCAAGGGACTGTGCGCCGTTCCGCGCTGCGCGCCCGCGCGTCTCATCAGCCGCCCGGACCGGCCGCTGTTCGACGGTGCGATGGCAGGCAACGAAGCGGACAAGCTGTTCGGCGACCCTGACGGCAAGCACGCGGCGATCTTCCGACACGTCGCGCGGGGACTCGGCTTCGACGCGGAGAGCGCAT
>JAKLDZ010000587.1 GCA_022703255.1 Myxococcota bacterium
CTCCCCAATCCTCTCGCACCTTGGCCACCTTCCCCACGCGCGCTAACGTTCTTGCCTCGATGTCCAATCGACGTCGCCTCCTTCTCCTCTTCCCGCTGTCCGCAGGCTTGTTGCTGGTCGCGGGCCTTCTCGCATTTGCCCCGTTCGTTCGCTTCAAGGCCCGGCAGGCCGCCAGCCGCTACGGGCTCGACCTCGACATCCAGTCCGTTCGACCTTCTCTCGCCGGCGCGACCCTCCGGGAGGTCCGCATCTCGTGCGCGGCGATTCCCGCGCTCAAGGCGCGCTTCGACCGTGTTCAGGTCTCCCTATCGGGAAGGGTCGAGGCGTCGGGCGGCCAGCTCGATCTCGAAGGTCCGCATACCGCGCTGATGGACCAGATTCGGGCCTGGCGAAGCTCCCGTACTCCGGGCTCGGGGGCGGGCGAGGGGAGCTCACGGCGCGTGCTCGCGCTGCGGGAAACGAGCCTTTCCTGGAAGGGCTTTCACGGAGCAGCGAGCGAGCTGAAGGCCGATGCCCTGACCATGGAGGACGTGACCTCCGGAGAGCGGGTCGCGGCCGGTGCTATCGAGGCCAGGACCGACGCGTTCGAGGTGAAGTCCAAGGACGTGCGCGTTGGCTGGGTCAAGGGGGATTCCCCCGCCATTCGAAGCCTCGAGGCGTCGAGTGTCGCGGCACTCGTTCGCCTGCCGGCGCCGCCCACAGCCGATCCCGCGGAGGCTCCCGACGCTTCCAAGGAGCCTCCTGCGGTTGAGGAGGTTCGGGATTCGAAGAAGGCCACGAAGGCGAAGGTTCGTGGTGGTGCCGCTGCGACGTCGGCTTCTGCCGCGGCGCCGCCCGCGCCCGTGGCGGAGTCTGCGGCCCAGCCCTCGCTGCGCGATCGGCTTGCGTCGATGGCGCTTGCCACGTCGACGCGAACGACCCCGGACGCGAAGGTGGACGTGGCGGCGTTCGAGGTGCGGGTGGAGCGAGGGAAGGACAAGGCGACGCTCGGTCCAGGTCGTCTTGCCGTGGAGTGGAAGGACCGCAGTCTCGTCGTGGATCTATCGCCGGGGAGCAAGGGAGCGTCGGCGGGCGGGATCACGTTCAAGGCGACGGTGCCCGTGGGCGCAGGAGCGGCGCACGTGGATGTCCACGGTGGGCCGATACAGCTATCGGCATTGGGGATTCGGGAGGGGGATTTGGGGGTGCGTCATCCGGAGCGAGCGTCGTTGCGGGTCGATTTGGAGGTTGAGCTTCGCGAGGACGGTCGGTGGGTGGGGTTCGACGGCAATGTGAAGGCGAACGACGTATCGGTGTACCACGCGAAGCTTGCGGAGAGCGCGGTGGAGGGGTTGGCGGTCGCTGCGCGGGTGAAGGGGGCGGCGCGTCTGGACGGCAAGGAGCTGCAGCTGGAGGACTCGGAGTTCGACGTTGGGTCGTTGCGTTTCATGGTGAGTGGGCAGTTGGCGCGGGACGAGCGGAATCGCTACCGGGTGGATGCGAGATTCGGGGTGCCGCTGGTTCCGTGTCAGGACGCGATCGACTCGTTGCCGGCGACGCTGGTGCCGCTCGTGCATGGGATGCGTGCAGCGGGCACGTTGTCGTTGACGGGGCGGTTGCGGTTCGATCCGGAGAAGCCGTCGGACTACCAGTTTGACTACCGCGGGGCAGCGGACTGCAGGTTCACGTCGGTGCCGGCGGAGGTGGATGTTGCGCGGCTGCGTGGGACGTTCAAGCGGACGGCCTACGGACCGGACGGCAAGAAGGTGGAGCTGGAGACAGGGCCTGGGAGTGCGGGGTGGGTACCGTTCGGGGGGATCAGCCAGTACATGGAGGCGGCGGTGATGACGACCGAGGACGGTCGTTTTCGGATCCACCATGGGTTCGACCACGAGGCGATTCGCAACTCGATGAAGGAGAATTTGTTGCGGGGGGCGTTCGTGCGCGGGGCGAGCACGATCAGCATGCAGTTGGCGAAGAACCTCTATTTGGATCGGAACAAGACGGTATCGCGCAAGCTGCAGGAGCTGGTGTTGACGATGTACCTGGAGCAGGCGCTGACGAAGGAGCAGATACTGGAGCTGTATCTGAACGTGGTGGAGTTGGGGCCGATGGTCTACGGGATCGGGCAGGCGTCGTGGCACTACTTCAAGTGCTCTCCGACGGAGCTGACACCGGGGCAGGCGATGGTGTTGTCGTCGATGCTGCCGAACCCGAAGATCTCGCGATTCGGGGCGGGGGGCCGCGTGCACGACGGGTGGATGAAGTACGTGTGGAAGCTGGTGCAGATCGCGGGGAAGCGGGGGTGGATCACGGAGGAGGACGTGGAGCGGGCGATGGGGGAGTGGGTGGTGATGGGGGCGCCGCCTGTGAAGGTGGAGCGAGAGGGCGTGGGGATCGAGCCCGGGGGCGAGCAGGATAGAGCGAATTAGCTACTTCTTGCCTTGTTTGCGGAGGCGGGCGAAGAACTCGCGCAGGCGGGACGCGGCGGGTTCGGCGAGGATACCGGCGGAGACTTCGGCCTGGTGGTTGAGGCGGGGGTCGGAGGCGATTTGGAAGAGGGAGCGGACGGCGCCGGCCTTGGGGTCGTCGCAGCCGTAGACGACGCGTTGGATTCTGGCGTTGACGATGGCGCCGGCGCACATGGGGCAAGGTTCGAGGGTGCAGTACAGGGTGCAGCCGCACAGGTACCAGGTGCCCAGAGCGGCGGAGGCCTGGCGGAGCGCGAGGATTTCGGCGTGCGCGGTGGGGTCCTCGTCGGCCTCGCGACGATTGCCGGCGCGGCCGATGACGCGGCCGCAGGGGTCGACGATGACGCAGCCGATGGGGACGTCGCCGTGGTCTGCGGCGCGGTCGGCCTCTTCGAGGGCGAGTTCCATGAGGGAGATGTCGGTATCGGCGGGCAACACAACGCTCCGTGGACAACCCGAGGGTATCACGCTAGAGCCCGGACGCTCGCATGACGGACAACAAGAGTGCACCCCAGACCCAGGTGGAGTCCCCGGAGGGGACTTCGGAACAAGTACTGCGTGCGGCCCGCGTGGTGAAGGCGGCCAAGGTA
>JAKLDZ010000588.1 GCA_022703255.1 Myxococcota bacterium
AACGGCTCTCATCCCGGGTGCCACTCCGATTTTCGCTTCTGGTGGAGGTGTTCCATGCGTTCGCGCCGAGTTCCTGCCCCAAGACCGCCCCGCCATGCCATCGAAACGTCCGCACAAATAGTGCGCCTCGAGGACTTCCGCCTCCTCTCCTCCTCCATCACCAACCTGTCGGCCACTGGCGCACTGTCCGGCATCAGCTCCAGTGCCCGCAGAGGCGATCAGCTGATCGTCACCTTCCGCGTCCCGCGCACCGACGTCTGGGTCGACGTCGACGCGATGGTCACGCGTGTGGTCCGCGGGAATCGACCGACGGATCTGGGCCAACAAGTTGGCCTGACCTTCACCGGGGTCAGCGCGAGCTCCCAACGCTGGATCGATTGGGCCTTGAAGCACTCGATGCCCGCCCCCCCTGTCACGCGTCCCGGACGCCGCGACAAGCGCTCTGCTCTGCGCGAGTTCGTCATCGGCTCGGGCTGGATCCACTCTTCGATGGGTCAGATGCTGCTCCGCTGGTCCGATCGCTGACCGGCCGTCTCCCCCCGTCCGTGCACTCGGTGCGCGCGTCGCGCATCCGCGGTACGCTCCGGTCATGCCTCACGCGCTCCGGGCCTCGGTCCTGCTCTTCGCACTCTGCATGAGCTGCAGACCCCCGGCCGATCCCGAGAGCCCGCCCGCGTCCGCTCTCCCCGCCAGCTCCGCCACCGCATCGCAGCCCGTGGCGCTGACCGAGCTGCCGGACCCGCTCGCCGCCGTGATCACCGCAGACGGCCATGACGCGACGCCGCTGCTGCAGGGCATCCGACCGTCGATTCGTCACAACGTGGCAAGGCTCTCCGGACTCGGTCGCCTCGAGGTCCTGCCCCTGTACGATCTGCGCGTGTTCCTCGATCCTGCGGCGGGCGTGCTCGAGGTGGAAGAGGAGCTGTTCTTCACCAATCGCGACGGCAAGCCGCTGCGCGAGCTCGTGTTGCGCATCTATCCCAACGTCTACGCTCGCACGAAGTCCGGCGCTCCGAAGGCCCCGCACGTGGCGGTGACCCGCTCGGGTTGCGACAAGGCCTGCGACATACGCCTCGAGTCGCCGTCGGTCGTGACCGTGGTGCCCCAGACACCGATCTCCCCGGGAGAACGACTGCGCGTGAGTCTGTCTCTGCGCGGCGTGCTGGACCGTATCGACTCCTCGCGCACGGACATGCTCTCCCAGAGCCTGGAATCGCTCATGTCGCTCGGCAAGGAGCCCACTGGAGACTACGGACTCCTGGCCGTGGGAGACGGCATGGCCCTGGCCGCCAACACCTTCGCCATGGTTGCGCGACGAGTGGACGGCATGTGGGATCGCGGGGATGGCAATGGCATCGGCGACATCGGCTCCGATGAGCTCGGTCACGTGCGGGCCTGGGTCGAGGTGCCCGCGGGAGTGGAAGCCCTCACGGTCGGAACGACGGTCGGGAGCGCGCTCCGGCGACGTGACGGACGCCTCGTGAGAGCGCTGAGGATCGCGGCCCCGCTCGTGCGAGACTTCGCGATTTCGGCGGGTGAAGGAGCCGCCGTCGCGACTGCCCAGGTGGGTGAGCTGACGGTGCGCTCGCTGTATCGTCCGCAGGACGATCGCATGGGTCGTCGCGTGCTGGACACCACGGCCCGGGCTCTCGAGACTTTCGAGCGTCGGTTCGGTCCCTATCCCTACACGGAGCTCGACGCGTGCGAGGCGGCGCTGCTCGGGGGAGCGGGTGGTGTGGAGTTCGCGGGGCTGTTGACGGTCGCGAGCATGTTCTACCACGCAGGCGAGGGGGGGCCCTTCCAGGAGCTGCTCGGGGAGATGATGGGGGAAGCCGCAGGAGGACAGGACTCGACGGGTGGAATGGTGGACTTCGTGACCGCCCACGAGGTGGCCCACCAATGGTGGCATGGGCTGGTCGGCAGCGACTCGCGCGAGCATCCCTTTCTCGACGAGTCACTGGCGCAGTGGACGACGATGCTCTTCTTCCAGGAGCGGGCAAGCGCGGAGGAGGCGCGTCACCACGAGCACCAGAGCGTGAAGGCCAACTACCACATGATGCGGATGATGGGGATTCCCGACGGGCCCGTGGATCGTTCGGCATCGGCGTTCCCGAGTTCGATCGCCTACGCCGGGCTCGTCTACGGCAAGGGTCCGTTCTTCTTCGTCGAAGCGCGCAAAGCCATGGGCGATGAAGCTTTCTTCGGCGCTCTCAGGGGCTACGTGCAGACCTGGCAGTTCCGCACTGCACCGCGACAGGCGTTGATCGATGCGTTGTCAAAAGGACCGCACGAGGCCAGAGTACGAGCCCTCGCCCGGCGCTGGCTCGTCGAGGCGCACGGAGACAAGGACCTTGGAAAACCCCAGCTCCCGGGGCTCGCCGACGGACTCGGAGGCTTGGGCAGCACGGGCGGCATGGGAGACGGCTCCGTGGGCGCCGACACGATGAAGCAGCTGATGCAGTGGCTGCAAATGGAGTGAACAGCGCAGGGAGCGGGCTGCCCGGCGGGGGAACGCGCGAGAATGAGCACGACCGTGCGCTCGAAGCAGGAGCGGTCGTCAGTACGGAGAAGCCTGGTGATATTGAATCGCGTGCGGAGCCTGTCCGGTCACGATGAACATGACGTTGCTGTTGCTCCAATACGCGTGCTGGAGCCCCCCCGGTTCGGTGATCGTCACCAGCGCTCCGATCACCGCTCCCTGCTTGTTGCGGACCGGCTGCCGGTGCGTCGACGAGGCCCCGTAGGTGCTCACGAACACATCGTATACCGTATCGATGTGGGACCTTGCGACGCTGGCGGACGTGTATCCGAGCACCATCATCGTCACCTGGCGTCCGTCGGGCGCCGCATAGAAGGCTCCGATGCTATCCACGATGCCGGCCGTGAGCCGTTCAGGATACTTGGTGACGGGCGCGGTGGTGAGCAGCGAGTAGGCGCCCACCTGGGAGCGAATGAGCCCGCGTACGGATCCGTGGTTGGGAAGATCGGAGGCGATTCCGGGATCGGACTGCGTGGGAGTCGATGGCGAGTCGGAGGACGA
>JAKLDZ010000589.1 GCA_022703255.1 Myxococcota bacterium
CCCTGGTCGAAAACTCTGATCTATGAAACTCACCTCCGTGGCTTCACCATCCGCCATGAGGGGATGCCCCATCACCTGCGCGGCACCTTCGCCGGCCTCGCCCACCCGGAAATCATCAAATATCTTCGGTCGCTCGGCATCACCGCCGTGGACCCGGCCCGCGCGAACCTGCTGTTCGAGCGCTTCCTGTCCGCCGAGCGACGCGATCCTCCCGACATCGACGTCGACTTCGAGCACGAGCGACGCGAGGAGGTGATCCAGGAGATCTATCGTCGCTATGGGCGCGACCGCGCGGCGATGGTCTCCGAGGTGATCTCGTACCGGGGCAAGAGCGCGCTGCGCGAGGTGGGCAAGACCTTCGGTCTGTCGCAGGAGCAGGCCGATCGGTTGTCGGGGATGCTCACGCACTCGTATTCGGGGATCGAGGTGACGCCCGAGCGGATCGAGGAGCAGGGGTTGGATCCGGGCGACGCGCGCATTCGTCAAATCCTGTCGGTGGCGACGCAGCTATTGCGATTTCCGAGGCACCTGTCGATCCACGTGGGGGGGTTCGTGTTGTCGGCGGAGCCGCTCGAGCGGATCGCGCCGGTGGAGCCGGGCCGGATGACGGGGCGCACGGTGATCCCGTGGGACAAGGACGATCTCGACGCGTTGGGGTTCTTCAAGGTGGACATCCTGGGGCTGGGGATGCTGACGTGCATTCGCAAGGCGCTGGGGCACGTGATGCCGGAGCACGAGCCGTTGAAGGCGCTGGCGGCGGTGCCGCCCGAGGAGCGCGGGGTGTACGACGCGCTGTGCAGGGCCGACTCGGTGGGGGTGTTCCAGGTCGAGAGCCGGGCGCAGATGGCGATGCTCCCGAGGCTCAAGCCCCGCAGGTTCTACGACCTCGTCGTCGAGGTGGCGATCGTGCGTCCGGGGCCCATCCAGGGCGGCATGGTGCACCCGTACCTGCGTCGTCGAGCGGGCCGCGATCCGGTGACGTGTCCGCACCCGTCGCTGTGGCCGATCCTGGAGCGCACCCTCGGGGTGCCGTTGTTCCAGGAGCAGGTGATGCAAATCGCGATCGTGGGAGCGGGGTATTCGGCGGGGGAGGCCGATCAGCTTCGTCGGGACATGGCGGCGTGGCGCAAGCACGGCAGGCTGATGCAGCACCGGCAGAGGCTGCTCGACGGCTTTGCGCGCACGGGGATCTCGGAGCAGTTTGGCGAGCAGCTGTTCAAGCAGATCCAGGGCTTCGGCGAGTACGGCTTCCCCGAATCGCACGCGGCGTCGTTCGCGCTCATCGTCTACGCCTCCGCGTGGCTCAAGGTGAACCACCCCGCGGCGTTCGCGTGCGCGCTCATCAACAGCCAGCCGATGGGGTTCTACTCGGCGTCGTCGATCGTGCGCGATGCGCAGGCGCACGGTGTGGAGGTGATCGAGCCCGACGTCGTGCACAGCGGATGGGACTGCTCGCTCGAAGGGGGAGCGCCTTCGTTGCGGCTGGGTCTGCGGCTGATCAAGGGGCTGGGGCGTGGCGCGGCGAGGGGGATCGAGCAAGCGCGGGAGCAGGGGGCATTCACCGGGCTCGACGATCTGATCCGCAGGGCTGGGCTCAAGAAGAACCACGTCGAGGCGTTGGCCGAAGCGGGGGCGTTGGAGCCGCTGGTGCCGGGGCGCAGGCATGCGTTGTGGAAGGCGCGGGCGCCGCGATCGGGGCCGCTGTTCGAGGGAGTGCCCACGAACGAGGCGCGGGTTCCGCTTCGCCCCTTGCATCCGCGCGAGCAGCTCGTGCTCGACTACGGGCGTCTCGGGCTGTCGGTGCACGATCACCCGATGCGCCACTTGCGCGACAGGCTCGGGCCGCGCGGGGTGCTGGAGGCGGGGCATCTGGCGAGCGCGAGGCATGGCACCGCGATCGCAGTGGCGGGCGTGGTGTTGAACCGTCAGCAACCGTACACCGCGAGCGGAGTGGTGTTCATGACGTTGGAAGACGAGACGGGGCTGGCGAACCTGATTGTGCGCAGCGAGGTATTCGAGCGGTATCGTCACGAGGTGGTACACGGCAGGATGCTGCTGGCGAAGGGGCGCTTGCAGCACCAGGAGGGGGTGATTCACGTGCTGGCGGAGGGGTTCGAGCGTCTGGATGTGCCGGGCTGGGGAGCAGGGGAGCTCGAGGTGAGGTCGAGGGACTTCCACTGACCCGGTGGACGGCGGATCCCGCTCCGTGCGGGCGCTCTTTCCGCTGGGGATCGCGCCCCGCCGCAGAACCCCACGGCGGCACGAAAACACGCTATAAGGCCCCCGTCGCGGCTGACGCGACGAGGAGAATCCCATGATCGGTGAGATGAAGGTGTTCGCGGGCAGCAGCCACCCCGAGCTCGCCCAACAGATCGCCAACCACTTGGGGATGCCCCTGGGCAAGCTCAAGATCACGAGGTTCTCCAACGAGAACATCAAGATCAAGATCGAGGAGAACGTCCGCGAGGCCGACGTCTTCGTCATCCAGACCTCGTCGTCGCCGGTCAGCGACAATCTGGTCGAGATGCTCATCCTCATCGATGCGCTCAAGTTCGCTTCGGCGGCGCGCATCACCGCAGTGCTGCCGTACTTCCCCTACGCGCGCTCAGACAAGAAGGACGAAGCGAGGATCTCGATCACGGCGCGGCTGATGGCGGATCTGCTGCAAACCGCCGGTGCGGACCGCGTGCTCACGATGGCGCTGCACGCGCCGCAAATCCTCGGGTTCTTCCGCATCCCCGCCGACCAGCTGCTCGCTACCCCGGTGCTCGTGCGCCACTTCAAGAACTCCAACCTGTCGAACTCGGTCGTGGTCGCCACCGACGCCGGCGCCGGCAAGGTCGCCGGGCACTTCGCCAAGGGGCTCGGGCTCCCGCTCGCCATCATCGACAAGCGGCGATTCGACGACACGGAGCAGGCGTCGTCGTGGGCGGTCATCGGCGACGTGAAGGACAAGGACGCGATCATCTTCGACGACGAGATCGCCACGGGCGGGTCGATCAAGGAAGCGGCGCGGATCCTGCGCGAGT
>JAKLDZ010000059.1 GCA_022703255.1 Myxococcota bacterium
CTGCTCCTGCGACGCGCCATGTCGATGCTCGCACGCCCCGCGACCGACTCCTCCCCCACCGCTCCCCCGACCTGATCGCTCCGCCCCCGCTTTCGGGTACTATCGCCAGCCCATGGCCGCCCCGTCCGACACGACATCCTCCCGACGCGACGTCCTCGGCGCTGCTTCCGTCGCAGTCGCCTCGGGTGCCGTCGCCCTCGCCGCATGGCCCGTCGGACGCTACCTGGCGGCCCCGGGTCTGCGCACCGCACATGCCCCGTCCAGGGTCGAGGTCTGCGCCGACGCCCAGCTCGCTCCCGGACAGATGCGCCTCGCCCGGGCTGCCGATGCAACCATCGCCGTCCTGCGACGCCACGATGGCTCCCTCGTGGCCTTCGTCGCGTCGTGCACCCACCTGGGGTGCACCGTGCGGTTCCGCGCCGACCGGGACGACCTGCACTGCGGTTGCCATGGGGCCACCTTCGATCCGGTGACGGGCGCCCCTCGCTCCGGCCCTGCCGTTTCTCCCCTGGGTTCGATCCCGGTCGAGGTCCGCGATGGACGCATCTTCGTCGGGACCTGAGCCGCGCGAGACCCCACCCTCGTCGGCCGCTCCCTCGCGGTGGTGGAGCGAGCGATTCGGAGCCGCCGCTCGCGCTCCCTTCGGATCACTTCGTGTGCCGAACGATCGTTCCCGATTCGGCTGGCACCTCGCCGGCCTCGCGCTGCTCTGCCTCCTCGTGCAGGCGGTCACAGGACTGCTCCTGCTGGTCCACTTTCGTCCGGGAGAACACGCTTGGGAGAGTGTCGCTCACCTCTCCTCCCAGGTGCCCTTCGGATGGCTCGTGCGCGGACTGCACGCTCTCTGCAGCCACCTCCTCGTCGCTCTCGCCCTGCTGCACCTCGGGATCACCTTCGCTTCGCGCGCGTTCCGTCGCCCCCGTGAGCTCACCTGGATCGCTGGCTCCTTCGTGCTCGCGCTCGTCCTCGCTCTCGCAGCCACCGGCGCCGCGCTGCCCGGGGATCAGGCGAGCGTGCTCGCGGCTCGAGTCGACGCGAGACTCCTCGCCTCCGTCCCGATGATCGGACCCACGCTGGCATCGATCGCTGCCGGAGGCGGCTCCGACCTCGAGATCGCGCACCGCTTCTTCGCCTTCCACGTCGGGATGCTTCCAGCCGCCCTGCTGCTCGCCGCGACTGCGCACCTCGCCCTCGTCCGCGCGCACGGCTCATCGTGCTCCGCCTCGACACCCACCGTGCCGTGGTTCCCCGACTTCCTGCGCCGCGAGCTCGTGGTCTGGATCGTCGCCCTCGGGTTGCTCTCCGCTGCGGTCGCCCTGTGGCCTCCGCCCATGTTGCCGCGGCACGACGCGTTGCAGCCGGCGCCGGAGGGATTGCGGCCAGCCTGGTACTTCATGCCCGCCTACCAGGCGATTCGACTGCTCCCGGCGCGCCTCGGACCGCTCCGCGGCGAGCAGGTCGCCGTCGTCGCCGCCTTGCTGTCCTTCGGCGCCCTCTGCCTCGCCCCGTTCTGGGCCTCGTCTCGCCGGCAAACCGCGCGCCGCGCCACCACGGTGATCGTCGCCGCGCTCGCCGTGATCACCATCGTCTTCGCCGCCTGCGGCTACTCGAACGGTTGAGACCCACGGCGATGTCCACGATGCTCGACTTCCTGAACGCGAACGGCACCAGCACCTCCATCGTTCACGCAGCGATCGTGCTCACCCACGCGTGCGCGGGCGCAGGATGGATCCTCGTCGCTGCCCCGGACGACGCTCTCACGCGGGACGCACGACGTCACGCAGCTCGCACGCTGCTCGTCTTCGCTCTTGCGCTCGCGCTGCCCTCCGTCGCTGCGGCCGCCCTCGCCCTCGCGTCTTCGTCCCGAGACACCGTTCGCTTGCTTCGCGAAGCGCTCGGTCCCGCGAGTTTCGCCCTCGCGGCCAGCCCCGCTGCCTGGCTCGTCGCGTGGGCGATCCACGTCGGCGCCCGCAGCGCTGCCGTCGCCAGAGCAGCCGGTTACGCTGCCGCCGCCGTCGCTGCCCTCGGCGTGTTTCTCGGGGCCACTGTCGCTGCCCTGCTCTGGAACCCGGCCCGGTGGATCGAATCCCACGCGATTCGCGACGCGATGCTCTCCGGGTGGGTGATCCCCGTCCTCGTTGCCCGCGTCGCGGCCGCCCTCACCATGGGCGGGGCCGCTGTCTGGGCCTGGATGGCGACGGGACGCGAGAGCGCAGGCCCACGCCGCGTCGTGATCGGCGCCGTGGCATCCGCGATCGTCACGGCCGCTGCCATGGTCACGCTCTGGGGCGGTGTCGCATCGCGCGCCGCTCGCGACGCCTGGCTCGAGGTTCCTACGGGCCTCGGCGTCCATGCGGAGCAGGCGGGGCGGTTGACCTTCGTCGCCGCGCTGCTCGCAACCCTGACAGCGCTGCTGATGCTCGCGGCACGGCGACGCCCCGTTGAGCGCCTCGCCCCGGCGGGAGCCCTCGCGCTCTGCTGCGCTGCGCTCTTCTGCTTCGAGCGCGCGAGACACGCCGCCGTCCTTCCCTGGTCCGTGCCCGGCATCGTGTTCGCCAACGGCACGCAAGCGGAGCGCGTGAGGCTCGCGCGACGCTCCGCCCGGCTCGAGCTGGCATCGGGCGTCCCGGACAACGCCGTCGGAGGTGCCATGTTCTCGGCCCAGTGCAGGTCCTGTCACACCCCCGTCGAGCTTCGAGCAAAGCTCGGCGATCGCGGATTCCCCGCCACACGGGCCTTCCTCGAGGGGTTGCGCGAGGCCGACCAGGTCGGCAGTGCCTGGCGCGGCGTCATGCCCCCGCTCGTGGGAAGCGACCCCGAAGTCGAATCCCTCGCTCGCTGGGCCGGCAGCCTGCGGTGACCCTCCGTCGAGCACCTCGATCCCGGCTGCGAGCCGACTGACGCGGTGATACAAGGTGAGATCACCATGATTCGCAAGCTCGCCAGGCGCGTCGTGACCCCTCCTCCGTGGCTCCTCTGCGTTGCGACGTTCGGTGTCGCGAGCGCCGTAGCCTCTGCCGCTTCCGCGGAGCCCAAGTGGCTTCGGCTCTCGATCGTCCACGACCCGTCGACGTCGATGACGGTGGCCTGGCACACGGTGAATCCGGCGAGCTCGAAGGTGCAGTGGGGACTGGACGCTGCGAAGCTCACCTCGACGGCCGCGGGCACCTCGGAGTTGGGGCCAGGGAATCTCGGCTACATCCACGAGGCGGAGATGACCGGGTTGAAGCCCGGGACCACGTACTTCTACCGGGTGGGAGACGACACTGACGGCTGGTCGGCTCCGTTCTCTTTCCGCACTTCGCCGCCGCAGAGTCCGTCCTGCGGCAAGCTCCGGTTCGTGTACCTGGGGGACAATCGTCCCGACACGCCCGTCGGCGGCACCAACGAGTGGACCTCGATCTTCGCCGAAGCCGTCAATGAAGGACCGAACTTCGTCATGACCGGCGGCGACCTCGTGTACTCCGGCAAGGACACGTCCCAGTGGGAGAACTTCCTCGGCTGGACCGGCGACCCGGCCCGATACGTGCCGTTCATGCCCTCGATGGGCAACCACGACGACGACACGGTCGTGGGGGACATGGCGACGTACAACCGGATCTTCGCGCTGCCGCGCAGCAGCGGGACGGGCTCGAGCGGCACCGAGGACTACTACTACTTCACCTGGGGTCACGCGATCTTCGTGTCGATCAACTCGTACCTGTTCCGCGAGGGATCGATCCCGTTCGGCGACCAGGCCGCGTGGCTCGACGAAGTGCTCACGAACAACCCGCGCAGGTGGAAGTTCGTGATGATGCACCACCCGATCTACACGACGAACACCCTGCTCTCGCACCCGCCAAACGAGAACGATCAGAACCCCGCGCTCGTGCCGGTGCTCGCGAAGCACCACGTGGACTTCGTGCTGCAGAGCCACAACCACTGGTACGAGCGCTATGAGCCCTCGAACTGCCTGACCGCGGGCACCCCCGGCAGCAGCGAGCCTTGCCCCGTGGGTGCCACCGCCTTCGACCAGGGCAGCGTCCACATCACCTCCGGAGGCGCCGGCGCCCTGCAGATCCTGTCCTGCGGCAGCGGCCTGCCCGAGCGGGTCAAGTGCACCACCGACTACCACTACGTCGTGTTCGACGTGGATGGCGATCAGCTCGAGATGCAGACCTGGCGCACGAGTCGTCAGCTGTTCGGAGAAGACCCGGGCAACCACGAGATGATCGACCAGCTCAAGATCACCAAGACGGGTGGCGGTGGGTGTACGGAGCCCGATGCCGGAGCGCCGGAGGGGGGGACCGACGCGAGCGCCCCGGATGTTTCGTCACCCGATGCAACCGATGCACCATCAGGCGATGCTTCTCCCCACGCCGACGCCGCCAAGGATTCGTCCTCGGGCGGCAAGGACTCGGCCTCGCCGACGTACCCCGATGCCGCGACAGGCGACGAGCCGCAGCCCGGGACCGTGGGCCCGGCCTCCGAGGCGGCCTCGTCCGACGGCGGGTGCGCGTGTACGAGCGCGCGAAATCCTGGGGGCCCGTCCTGGCTGTTTGCACTGCTGCTCGGAGCGATCACCACGGCACGCCTGCGCCGAAGCTCCGCTCACCAGCAGCGACGAGAGCGCTGATCCTCTCCGATGCACCGCCGGACCCGGACCTCTCCTCCACGCATATTGCGCTCGTTGCGGCATCCGGAAGCGATGACACGGCCGCCGCGCGGGCCGCGTGCACGCTACCTCCGCAGCAGCTCTTCGATGCTGCCGACACTCAGCACCCGATGGACCCAGCGATCGAGCTCGGCCATGTCGCGGCAGTCGCGGATCGTCGAGCGCTGCGCCTCGCTGAGCGGAAGACCTCTCGCCTCGAGCATGGCAAGGACGGCCTCCGCCTTGCCTTCGGCCTTGCCTTCCGCCCTGCCGCGGGCCTCCCGAGACTCCAGATCCATGTCGTAGAGCATCTGGGATTCCTCGCGCTCGCGGATGATCCGCTGCGCCTCCGGATCGAGCGCGAGCTCGCGCAACAGCGCCCTCGCCTTCGCTATCCTCTCATCGCTCATCTCCAGCTCCCGCATCAGCTCCTCGTCATCGTTGCGCAGGAACGACGCCCAGTGCGCGAGCCCGCCCCCTCGGCGGTACTCCTCCGTGTGCGCCGCAGGCAGCTTCGGCAACTCCACGAAGTGCAGCTCCAGGTCATCGCAGAGCTCCTCTCCCGTTCGAACATCACAGAACCTGAATTTGGAATGGTAGCACTCCGATGGCAACCGCCTGTACCCCAGAAACACGATTCCGATGCAAGGCTTGAGCTTCCTGTAGTCGTCCCCGGCATCGAGTTGGGGACGGTACAACCGCACAAGCCCGTAGACCGCCCTCTTGAGAATCTCGTCTCGCCGCATCTGCATTTCGACATCCACCACGCGACCGTCGGCCAACCGAACGTGCAGGTCGAGCACCATGCCCCGATCGGAAAGGCCGTCCTTGACCAGATCCGGATTGAGCAACGTGACGGATGCGATGGGGACCTCCGGCTCCAGCACGTCGTTCAGCAGCGCGATGAGCAGGTCGTTGGCATCGGGACGCGCGAACAGCATCTTGAACACGACGTCCAGCTTCGGGTCGGGGAGTTTCTTGCTGTGCATGGTCGGGCAGAGGGCACGGGGCATGCCTCGCTCCGCTCAACGCATTTCCGAGCAGTTGCGAGGGCGAACGGGTGGCGGCCGCCACTTTCGGCCTGGCGGCCGCCAGCTCGGATCCCCGTCGAACCGTCAGTCGCTCGGGTGGTTCAGGAACCCGATCACCGCCTCGTTCTCGCTGTCGTCCATCACCAGCTCGAGCACCAGCCCGCCGGTCACCTCGGGCACCACGATCAGCTTGACCAGCTCGGCCATCGAGGCCGCGTCCTCGGGAAGGAAGCGGTCGAGCGCGTTGGGTGCGTTGCGGAAGAACTCGAAGTTGAAGCTGTCGCCTTGCCGCTCCGGGTACACCGCCAACGGGTAGATGCGGCTCTCGATCAGGTCCTGGAAGAAGTGGGTGCCGAACGACGCCTCGGGCTCCTCGTCGCGGATCGCGATGGGGACCTCCACGAGCGCGTCGCAGTTGTAGATGTCCGCATAGGACACCGGCACGCCGAGCTCCGGGTTCGAGCTGCCCCAGCGCCCGGGGCCCACGAAGATGAACGCGTTGCCCGAGAGCTTCTGGTTGAGCCTTCCGAGGACCTGCGCGATGCGCGCTCGTTCGCGCATGGTCTGGACACGGGTGTAGCGCTCCGGGTCGACGTAGACGACATACCGGATGTTGGCGACGCGGCCTCGTGAGACGGTGCTGGAGGACGCCAGCAGGATGCGCTCCGGCGGGACGTCGCGAGGCAGCGTGGTTGCCTCGCCTTCCTGGTTGTGGGCCTGCGGACGGCACTGCAGCAGGTGCACGATGAAGTCGGGGTCCGGGCCTGGGACGATCTCGATGGTGTACTCGATGTCCACGGGACGGCCGTACCCCTGCTCGAGCTTGCGCAGAATCGTGCGCATGATCGTGACGAACTTCTTGTTGCGCAGAAGCCCGTCGAGGGTGAACACGTAGTCCTCGGGCGGAATGCGCGGATCGTTCAGGTGGATCGGGAGAAGATCGTCACCCGATGCAATCGCGGCGAAGTGCCGCAGCCCCGGGAAGTCGTGGCGCACTACGTCGGTGACGGGCAGCGTGACCAGCTCGTTTCGCTGCAGATCGATGGCGTCGATGAAGTGCTGCGAGTAGCGCCGCACCTCCCGGGCATTGCGCTCGGGCCGCAGGGTCGGATGGCTGAGCGCGACCATGCGCGGGTGATCCCCCGCGACCCGATCCACGGCCCGTGTGCCCAGTCCCCACACGATCCGCAGGAATCCACCGCGTCGATCGATCGCCGGTGTCCAGCGGTACGGGTTGTAGCTGAACCCCACCCCGGCCGCCTGGGGGAAGAAGAGACCGTTGTACTCCGAGCCCTCGACCTTCTGGAGCAGCACCGCCATGCGCTCGTCGTAGTCGATGAGCCCCATCTGCTTGCGATACGCCAGGGCGTCGGGGTTGAGCACCGACGCGTACACCTTGAGGATCGCGAGGCACAGGGAGCGCAGGCGCGCTTCCTTGTCGCCCTGATTGGCGACGAAGTGGGTCTCGTACTTGCCGGCGAAGGACTGTCCGAAGTTGTCCTCCAGCAGCGAGGAGGACCGCACGATGAGAGGGGCATTGCCTACCTGTTCGAGCACGTCCTCCAGCCGACGCACGATGCTGCGCGGCAACGGCTTGGACTCGTACAGCTCTCGCAGGGCGGGGAAGTCCTCGCGGCTCTGCTCCAGGTCCTTGTACTTCTGGTTCAGACAGCCGAACAGGTCGTTGGCTTCGACGAACTCGTAGTAGAGGTCCGCGGCGATGAACCACGACTCCGGCATCTTCACACGCGGCGCCAGGTCGATCGGATCGTCGGGAGACGGGGTCTGCAGTGCACGCCAGGCCAGACGCATGCCCGCGGCCTTTCCACCCACCTTTCCGCGTCCGATGCGCCGACGGCTGATGTCCTTCAGGTCGGCGATCTTGAAGTGCTTGCGCGCGAGCCCCACGAACGCGAGCTGATCGCTGAGCATGCCCTTGGTGAGCACGACCACGATCTCCTGCAGGTGGTGCAGCATGCGCTCGCGCTGCTCCGACGGCGCGTTCTCGTACTCCTCGCCCTGCGCGAACAGCATGTCCCACGGCGCCAGCTCCGGGTTGAAGCTCAGGACCAGATCCTGCTTGTCCCGCTCGCCGAGCACGTCGGCCACGATGCCCTCGAACAGACTGTGCGGCAGGTTGTGCGCGAAGTAGAACTCCGTGAGGATGTCGCGCACCCGACGCATGCGCAGCTCCCAGACCTCCGCCAGCTCGTTCTGCCAGGGGTTGTCGAGCCGCTCGCGCTGCTGCGACGCGATGGCCTTCTCGCGGACCACCTCCTCGAACTGATCGCTGCGGATCACCCCGCGACGGAACATCTCCTCGCGCATGCGCTTGCGGATCTCGTCGCTCAGGATCGGATACTCCCGCAGCTCGAGATACAGTTGCAGCGCCTTCGGCCGTGCCTTGTCCGTCATGAAACCTCCGGGCATCCGCCTCGCCCAGCCGGTCTGTATACCCGATTCACCCGCGACAACCAGAGCTTGACGCGCCCCTGCCCCAGGCGTAGGCCGTTGTGCATTCGGTGCCTGTCGGCAGTCGATAGCGCCCGAATTGCCAATCGATCCCTGGTCAAGGGAAGCGGTCACGTCACGGAGGTAGGTAGAGATGTCCTCGAAGCTCAATCCGTTCGAGATGGCTCAGCGTCAGTTCGATCAAGTTGCCGATCAGCTCGACCTCTCGCCCGACATTCGCGGGATGCTGCGCAACCCGCTGCGCGAGTTCAGCTTCCAGATCCCCGTCCGCATGGATAACGGCGAGATGCGCATGTTCCGCGGCTTCCGCGTGCAGCACAGCGACGCCCGCGGCCCGTGCAAGGGCGGCATCCGGTTCCATCCTGCCGAGACCATCGACACCGTCCGCGCCCTCGCCACCTGGATGACCTGGAAGTGCGCTGTCGCCGACATCCCCCTCGGCGGCGGCAAGGGCGGCGTCATCTGCGACCCCTCCACCCTCTCCGTGACCGAAAAAGAGCGCATCTGCCGCGGCTGGATCGCCCAGATGTGGCGCAACATCGGCCCCCGTCAGGACGTCCCCGCTCCCGATGTCGGCACCACCCCCCAGATGATGGGCTGGATGATGGACGAGTACTCCAAGCTCGTCGGCACCTATACCCCCGGCGTCATCACCGGTAAGCCCCTCGGCGGCGGCGGCTCGCTCTTCCGTACCCCCGCCACCGGCTTCGGCGTCATCGTCACCGTCCGCGAGGCCCTCAAGCACCTCGGCATCGACGGCAAAAAGACCACCTGCGCGCTGCAGGGCTTCGGCAACGTCTCCCAGTACGCCGCCCTCACCTACCTCGACATGATCGGCGGCAAGATCGAGTGCGTCGCCTGCTGGGACAACCACGACAAGTGCTCCTACACCTTCACTCGCAAGGAAGGCGTCGATCCCAGGTTCCTGATGTCGATCACCGACCAGTACGGAACCATCAACAAGGCCAAGGCCAAGGAAGCCGGCTACCTGATCGAAGACGCCGACGCCTGGATCTCCAAGGACGTCGACATCCTCATCCCCGCCGCCATCGAAGGCGTGCTCACGGGTGAAACCGCCAAGAAGGTCAGCAAGAAGGTCCGCGTCATCGCCGAAGGCGCCAACGGACCCACGACCCCCGAAGCCGACGAGGTCTTCAAGGCCAACAACGTCTTCGTGATCCCCGACTTCCTCTGCAACGCCGGCGGCGTCACCTGCTCGTACTTCGAGGGCGTCCAGAACGACATGAACTTCTACTGGTCCGAGGAAGAAGTGAAGTCCAAGCTCGACCACAAGATGACGGTCGCCTTCCACAAGGTCCTCGAAATGTCCAAGGCCCGCAAGGTCTACACGCGCAACGCCGCCTACATGGTCGCGATCGACAGTGTCGTGAAGGCCATGTCCCTCCGCGGTTGGGTCTGATCCCCTTCCCCCCTCCCCAACAACTGAATCCCTGAAGGCGCGACGGCCTTGCCATCGCAAGGCCCTGCGCCGATCGATGCCAGATGCGCACGGAACCGTGGCGCGCCCGTCGCTGGGAGGCCTTGCCGTCGCAAAGCCCTACGCGTGGGGGACGACCGCTACGCGTGGGGGACGACGGCTGCGCGTGGGGGACGAGCGCTGCGGGAGGGGAATGTCGATGCGTGTGGGGTGTGGACGCGCGGGCGAGTGGCGGAGGATCGCCTCCCGAGGAGTCCGTCAGGTGTCGACCTTGAGGATGGCCAGGAAGGCCTCTTGGGGGATCTCCACCGACCCCACCTGCTTCATGCGCTTCTTGCCCGCCTTCTGCTTCTCGAGCAGCTTGCGCTTGCGCGTGATGTCGCCGCCATAGCACTTCGCCGTTACGTCCTTGCGCATGGCCTTCACGTTCACGCGCGCGATCACTCGCGAGCCAATCGCTGCCTGCACCGCCACCTCGTACTGCTGGCGCGGAATCAGCTCCTTGAGCTTGCTGCACAGGTCGCGCCCCCGCATGTATGAGCTCTCGCGGTGCACGATCACCGCCAATGCGTCGAGCGGCTCGCCGTTCACCAGGAAGTCGATCTTCACCAGATCGCTCGTGCGGAACCCGATCACCTCGTAGTCCATCGAGGCATACCCGCGGGACACACTCTTGAGACGATCGTGGAAGTCGAACAGGATCTCGCCGAGCGGCAGCTCGTAGGTCACGATCACGCGGTCCGTCGACGAGTACGAGATCGACTTCTGCACCCCGCGACGCTCCTCGCACAGGGTCAGCACCGGCCCCACGTAGGTCGCCGGCGTGTGGATCACCACCTTCGCCACGGGCTCGTCGATGTGATCGATTTTGTGGACCGGCGGCACCCGCGCGGGGTTCTCCACCTCGACCAGGGTGCCGTCGAGGAGCGTCACCCGGTACATGACGCTCGGCGCGGTCGTGATGAGGTCGAGGTCGTACTCGCGCTCGAGTCGCTCCTGCACGACTTCCATGTGCAGCAGTCCGAGAAACCCGCAGCGGAAGCCGAAGCCGAGCGCCTCGCTCGTGTCGGGCTCGAACGCGAATGCCTTGTCGTTGAGATGCAGCTTCTCGAGCGCGTCGCGCAACGCCCCGTAGTCCGCGTTGTCCGTGGGGAAGATCCCCGCGAACACCATCGGCTTCACCACCCGGAACCCGGGTAGCGCCGGCGGCGGCGTCTTCGAGAACTCCACCAACGTGTCGCCCACGTTCGTGTCCTTCACGCTCCGGATGTTGGCCGCCACATACCCGACTTCCCCCGTCCCCAGCTCCGTGAGCGACGTCGCGTTCGGGCTGAACACCCCGAGATCCACCACCTCGTAGTCACGACCGGTCGCGAGCAGACGGATGCGTTGCCCCTTGCGCAGCACGCCGTCCACGACGCGGACCAGCACCACCGCCCCGCGGTAGCTGTCGTACCAGCTGTCGATGATCAGCGCCCGCAACGGCCCCGCCTCGTTGCCTTTCGGTGGCGGCACCTTCGCGACCAGCGCTTCGAGCACTTCCGGCACCCCCACCCCCGTCTTCGCGCTCACCGCAACCGCGCCCTCGCAGCTCAACCCCACCACGTCCTCGATTTCGCGACGGGTCTTGTCGACGTCGGCCGACGGCAGGTCGGTCTTGTTGAGCACGGGGATGATCTCGAGGCTGTTCTCGATGGCGACGTAGGCGTTCGCGAGCGTCTGCGCTTCCACGCCCTGCGTGGCATCGACCACCAGAAGCGCCCCCTCGCACGCCGCAAGGCTGCGCGAGACCTCGTAGTGAAAGTCCACGTGCCCCGGGGTGTCGATCAGGTTGAGCTGGTAGACCTGCCCGTCCGAAGCCTTGTACGGCAACCGCACGGTCTGAGCCTTGATCGTGATCCCCCGCTCGCGCTCGATGTCCATGCGGTCGAGAAACTGATCGACCTTCTCGCGATCGGTCAGCACTCCGGTGACCTCGAGCATGCGATCGGCCAACGTGCTCTTGCCGTGATCCACGTGGGCGATGATGGAGAAGTTCCGGATGAGCTTCAGAGGTGTCGGCATGGCGCAACGGGAGGCTGCTTGGAGGGGACCGCGGCTTCTCGGACCACCCGGAGCCGCCGGGGTGCGTGGTATGTCACTTCTTGGGCGGGGATGCAGCCGTCTCGGTCACGAGACTCATCTGACCCGGCAGGACGTGCTCGTAGTGCTTCAAGACCATGTCGATACCCTCGCGGATGTACACCGCGATCGGCACCTTCGTGCGGTCGTGCAGAAGCTTGAGCCGGTCCGCCTGCTCAGGCGTGATGTAGATGGTGGTGGAGATCTTCTTTCTGGACATCGGGGCCTTGCGCCTTGACCAGCCGTTACCCTATATGCACCTTCACGTGTTGTCAATGGCCCTCCCCGATTTGCACCCCACACCCCGCTTTCTCCCCCCCCTCTCCCCCTCGCACTCTCCCGAGTCCCTCCCTCTCGCGCCCATCACCGGCCTCCGATGACCGGCACCCCTTCGCCACCCCGCCTTGCCGCCAGATCCCGCGCGGGGCTAGACTCGCCGCCCCGACGCGTTCCTCTCGCGTCTGCTGGAGTCCTCGCCATGCACTTGCCTCATAGGACGCGCACGTCCCTTTCTCGCTCCGCCTTCGCCTGCGCCACCGTCGCCCTCGCTTGCGCCTGCAGCGAGTCCGCTTCGGTCGGCACGGAGTCCGCCTCTTCCGGTGCGGACCTCCGCCCCGTCGAGCTCTCCCATGAGAAGTGCGACCTGGATTCCAAGAACGCCGTGCGCACCGACGTGAACAACGACGGACGCTCCGAGATCACGCGCGTGATGTCCGGGGGCAAGGAGATCTGTCGCGCTGTCGATCTGAATTTCGACGGGAAGATCGACAGCTATCTCTACTACGACGCGCAGGGCAAGCTGCGTCGGCGCGAGAGCGACTTCGATCGCGACGGCATCGTCGACGAGATCGCCACGTTCGAGGCGGGCGTCGTGGTGCGAAAGGACCGCGAGACCAACCTCGACGCCAAGCTGGACACCTGGGACTTCTACACTGCGGACCGCCTCACGCGCAGGGAGCGCGACACCAACTCCGACGGTCGCGTCGATCAGTGGTGGAGCTGGCCATCGCCCGACAAGCCCGAGTGCCCACTGGTGGAGACCGACACGGACTCGGACGGCCGACCGGATCAGAGGCTCGACATCTGCAAGGAACGCGACGAGCAGAACGCCGCGACTGCTCAGCTTCCCGCCGCCGTGTCGGCCACCGCCGCATCGACCGCTTCGGCCCCGCCGCCGCAGCCGGCTCCGACTCCCGCGGAAACGCCCGATGCCGGCTCCCCCGAAACCGGAGGTGCCAAGTGAACCCTCGTTCTTTCGCCTTGCCTCTGCTCGTCTCGTTGTCCCTCGCGTGGCTCGCCGCTTGCGGCTCCTCCAAGTCCGCATCCAAGGGCGCGGCCGGAAGCGACCTGTCGGCCAAGGGCTTCTCCAAGGACGACCAGGCTCGCTGCGCCTGGCGCGATCGCGACGACCGCGAGGTCAGCGAAGCCACCGCTGCAGGAGCCCTGCAGCCCAACATCCGACGGGTCTACCAGATCTTCGGAGAGGGCAGCGACCGCAGGAAGTCCCTGGTCTGCCTCGAGGTCGACACGAACCTCGACGGCGTGAAGGACGTGCTCACCACCTACACGGACAAGGGCGACAAGCAGCGCGAAGAGGCGGACACCAACTACGACGGCAAGGTCGACTCCTGGTCCGTCTACGCGAACGGTCGCCTCGTCGAGCAGCAGCTCGACTCCAACGGCGACGGCAAGCCCGAAAGGTGGAAGTACTACTCCAACGGCAAGCTCTCGCGGGTCCAGCGTGACACCAACATCGACGGCAAGCCGGACGTCTGGGAGATCTACCTCTTGGGTCGCCTCGAGCGCGTCGGCGTCGATGTCGATCACGACGGCCACGTGGACCGATGGGATCGTGACGAGATGTCCCGTCTGGCAACCGAAACGAAGGAGAGCTCGCCGTCATCTGCCGATGCCGGCGCCGCACCGGCCTCCGACGCGGCCGCCCCTCCGCCCGCCGCGTCAAACTAGTCTCCGCGTCTCCCCCCCCTCGTTGATAGGTCATCCCGAACATGGCTCTCGAACGTCTGCAGAAAATCCTCGCCCGCGCTGGCGTCTCCTCGCGTCGCCACGCGGAGCAACTCCTGCTCGCCGGGCGTGTCCGGGTCAACGGCAAGGTCGTCACCGAGCTCGGTACGCGCGCCGACCCATTCGAAGACAAGATCGAGGTCGATGGTCGTCGCGCCATCGCCGAGGCCCCCGTCTACGTCATCATGCACAAGCCCCGCGCGGTCGTCTCCACGGCCAGCGACCCCGAGGGCCGAACCACCGTGACCGACCTCGTCTCGGGCATCCAGGCGCGCCTCTACCCGGTCGGACGCCTCGACTTCCAGACCAGCGGCGCGCTGCTGCTGACCAACGACGGCGAGTTCGCCGCGGCCCTCCTGCACCCCAGCCGCAAGGTCACCAAACGCTATCTCGTCAAGCTCGAGGGAGAAATCACCGAACCCGTCGTCCAGCGATGGCGCTCCGGCGTCGTGCTCGACGACGGCGCCAAGACCCTGCCCGCAGAAGTGCGGGTCGTGCGCGTGGAGGATGGTCGCAGCTGGCTCGAGGTCGATCTGCACGAAGGGCGCAATCAGCAGATCCGGCGCATGGGCACCGCCACCGGATTCGAAGTCCTGCGACTGACACGCCTCGAATTCGCCGGAATCAGCATCGACGGGCTGCGCCCCGGCGGCTGGCGGTTGCTCACCCCCGACGAGCTGCGCAAGATGCGTGATCAATACGGCGTTCCGCGCAGGGTCCGCCCCGCCATCGTCGACGAGAACGACTTGCCGGGTCGATCGGCCAGTCGTCGAGACACCGCACATCGTGGTGGAATGTCCACCCCGCGCTCGCGACCCTCGCCCGATCGCACTGCTCGTTCCCCACGCCGCGACCAGGACTCCCCCCGCGACTTCGATCGCAAGGCCCCGCCTCGCGACGATCGCCCGCGCGACGATCGCCCTCGCGGCAAGAAGCCTCCGACGCGCCGTGACCAGGAGTCCCCCCGCGACTTCGATCGCAAGGCCCCGCCTCGCGACGATCGCCCGCGAGACGATCGCCCGCGCGGCAAGAAGCCTCCGACGCGCCGCGACCAGGACTCCCCCCGCGACTTCGATCGCAAGGCCCCGCCTCGCGACGATCGCCCGCGCGGCAAGAAGCCCCCGCATGGCGAAGACAAGCCCCCGCGAAAGCCTTCCGATCACGCGAAGAAGGGCGCACGCCGCCCTGTCCCCAAGAGCCGATAGCTACCGTGCGATCGGCGCCTCGACGGCGAACTCCCCGGGAAGCCTCCATCGGTTGTCGAAGCTTCCTCCCGAGAGAATCGTTGCGCGTCCGAGCACGAGCTGACCGCGCGCTCCCGCCACCGAGTCGTCGTACACGACGAAGTCCGGCGTGAGCCTGGGAAGGGACAGCGATCGCCACAGTCCTCCGGCGTCAGGGGCCTCCACGACCACCACGTACCGCTCCGGCTGCTTCGGGTTCGGGTGGATGAACATGGTTCCCACGTTTCGCCCCGTGAAACGCTTCGATCCCACGGCGACTGCCGACCCCTCGATCCGGATCGGAAGCTGCGCGTCGATCTGCGCGATCACCGAGTTCGACCGGGCGTTGCCGATCAGCACCAACGCGTGCGTAGCCGCGAGCGCAGGGTCGAGCTCGGCATCGGGCACGACCGGCCAGCGAGCCTCCACGCCGTAGGGAGGTTCGGCCAGGGCCCGCGCCACCTCGAGGCTGGCTCGCGTCATCGAGGGGTCGCGCGTTCCGTACACGAACACGAGCGGCTCGAGGAAGGCGTCCTGAATCGGCCCAGAAAGGCCTCGCTTCTTGAAGAGCCCTTCCACTGGCGCCGGCGCCCCCTTGGCCCACGCGCCTTGGGCCTGGTGGAGCTCGAGCGGCTCATCGGCGCCGAACGACAACGTCGAGCGATCGATCACGACCGTGACGGGTCCCTGGCTCAGCCGCGTGGATCGATCGAGACGCAGCGCATCCACCTCCTTGGTGGTCACCTCGATCCTGTCCTTGCCCGTGATCGTCGCTTGCACGCTGGACCAGGCCAGGTGGTTCTTCAGCGACGTGATGTGGACCCAGGCGCTGTCGGCGTAGCGGAGCGAGCTGGTCTCGATCACGACCTTCCTGGGCTGCGGATCGCGCTTGTGGCGCATCAGCCAGTGGAACGTCTTGAAGTCCTCGTAGGCCTCGATCCAGACGTCGTGCCCCCTGTCCGGGTGTTCGTCTTCGTAGGGGTAGCCCAGGGCCTTGTAGCGATCGATGAGCACGCCGGAGTTCTCTTCGGGCAGGTCACGGGTGCCGTGCACGATGTACATCGGCGTGTGCAGCCCGTTTCTCGCCCAGAACACGTTGGAGAAGAACTCCGCCAGGGACCGCTCCCACGGGAGCAGCTTGCGTCCTGCCATGTCGTTTCGCAGGAAGTAGCTGTGATAGCCGCACAGCGGCGCGGCAGCGGTGAACTTGTCGGGGTAGCGCAGGGCGACCGCTCCCGTTCCGATGCCTCCCATCGACGGGCCGGTGACGTACACGCGCGCGGGATCGATCGGGAAGCTCCGCACGGCCCAGTCACGCAGGGCGATGACGTCGATCTCGCCGGCCTCGCGATAGCCGAGGTTCCCGAAGCCGCTCGGCGCGATCACGAACGCATCCAGGTCCGGCAGCTTGCCCACGTGCCGGTCCTTCCACGCGCTGCTCCTGCCGGGCTCGTCCCGCCCGAAGAACACGCGCAGCATCGTCATCGGCTTGCCGTTGAGCCCGTGCAGCGCCACCACCAGCGGACGCTTGCGCTCCGGCGCCCCCGCATACGACGGCGGAACGTACAGCGCGAAGGGATGATTCTTGCCGTCGAGCGGCGATCGATACGCCAGGCGCACCGGACCGCGAGTCGTCGAGACCGGATCCTGCCCCGCACTCCACCGGTCGAGGAAGCGCTCCACCTCCTGCGCCTCCTGCACCGTCGCTGCGATGTCCTTGTCCCCCGTCGAGATGAGCTCGTCGAGCCGCTCGCGCGCGTGCTCGAGCGTCGCTCGCACCACCGCCCGATCCGTCACCGCGTGCGTCTTGGCGTCAAAGCCGCCCAGCGCTTCGTCGAGCCGCCCGACCGTGCGTCGCACGACCGCGCTCAACGGCCTTTCGAATTCGAAGCTCCTGCCAGCCACCTCGACGACAACGCCGAGCGTTCCGTCTTCGACGCCGCCGACATCGGTCGGAAGAACCTCCGGAAGATCGGCCGACAGCTCCAGCGCAGATCGTTCGGATCGCGACACGTCTCCGATCGAGACGTTCCACAGGGGTGCGGCAGAGGATCTGCCAGCGGACCAGCTCGCGCGTCCGTGCACCGCAACGGGCACGGATTCGGGCAGACCGCCCGGGAAGCGGACGAGCAGCCTGGGGCGGTAGCGGTCCGGCGCGACCTGCAGGGCGAGCTCGACGGAGGCCATGGCGGCGGCGATGGCGGAGGAGGGGGCGACGCCTGGCAGAACGAGGCGGACTCCCTTGGGAGGAAGCAAGTCGCGCGCGTCGAGGAGCCGGGTCCGCAGCTCCCACTGCCCGCTGCGCTGGTGGAGCCTCAGCACGATCCGGTGATCCCCAGGCTCGATCGACAACGGAATGGCCTCGTCATCGTGCCGGGCCCCTCGACCGAGATCACGAGAGAAGACCTCCTTGCCGTCGAGGGTGACGGTGACGCCGTCGTCGCCGCCGAGCACCAGCAGCAGGTCGGCGCGCTCCTTCGCGCGGAGGATTCCGGCCGCGAGCGCGAACGCCTCGCTCTGCGGGGCCTTGAGCGAAGCGGTCAGATCGATGGCCCGCTCGGAAGAGGCGACGAGCTGCATGCGGACCTTGGGCGTCACCTCGAGGCCTGCGGTCGGTTGCAGCTCCGCATCCGCCACGTCGGCGATCTTCGTGTCGATCGGCAGAAACCGCGTCTTCTGTCCCGTCGCGCGCAAAGGACCGGCAACGAGCCACGCGCCGAGAGCGCCGTCGCGCGCAGGAGCGATCACCAGCTCGTCGGCATGCGCGACACCGGTCCATGCGACCGTCAACAGGCTCGAAGCGGCGAGAAGAACGCCGCAGAACCCGCTCGTCCGGCCGTCAGCCAGAGAGCCCATGGGCGAGCGTGCGCGCACCGTCGCGGAACACGACCTCGATCTTGCCGGCGTCGATCACGCGGGACACGAAGCCGTCGCCGAACTTGGCGTGACGCAGAAGCTGATCGGCTACGAAGGTTCCGCGCGGCGAGTAGAGCGCAAAGGCGCTCGCCGGCTGGCCGGCGATGTGATCGCGCCACGCGCGCTCGCGGGCCGACTCGGTGTCGGCTTCGTGGACGCTCTTGGATTTGGACGTACCAGCGGGACGAGCCGTCCGCTCGGAGGAGCTGGAGCGGGACGCTCCGCGTTCCTCCTGGGGACGGTGATAGGCGTGTTCCTGACCGCAGGTCTTGCACAAGACCCGCTTGGGAACGCCTGCGACCATGGCGCACACGACATGCGCGAGGTCGAGGCCGCACTTGCGACAGTGGGCGACAATCTCTCCAGCGACTTTGACTTTGGTGCTCACGGTGTCCGGGGGGCGGGGGGTCAGCGGGATCGTTTCTTCGGACGCTCTTCCTTCGCGGCGTCCTTCTCGCTGCCCATCGTGACCTCGGCCTTCACTTCGGGCTTGGGGAACAGACGCTCGTCGGACGTGTTGGGAACGAACCGGATCTCGGTCTTGATCTCGAACGAGAGCCTGGTCAGCGCTCGGGTGATCTCCTCGGCCACGTTCGTGTGCTCGAGGAAGTCGCGGATCTCCTTCGCGACGACCCGGTACAGCCCGTTCTTGGTGTCGTCGATCTGCGCGAACACGTAGTTCGCGACGTCGCGAGGAAGCCTCAGATCATGCACGAAGTGGCGCACGCTCTCGGGGCTTCCCGAAAGCTTGCCGACGCCCGCCTCGATGACCTTCTTGATCAGCTCCGGCAGCAAACGCTCCGCGAGCCGTCGTCTCTCTTCCTGCTCGGGCTCCCCACCCTGATCCACCTGCTCCGGGCCGTCGTCGACGATCATTCCGGAGCATCTAGTGTGGATGACGCGCTCGGTCAAACCCAACCTCGGAACTTGCTCGCTCCCAGGCGGATCGCCTAGCTTGCCGCACCGTGAGCGCCCGTCCCTCCCCCCGGTTGTCGGCCCTCCTCGCCGCCTGCTGCGTCTGCGCGGCTTGCGTCCCGGCGTCGAGACCGCGCTCTGGGAACAGCTCGATACCCCCTATTTCCTGCGCCACGACAGCGAAGAAATCTCC
>JAKLDZ010000590.1 GCA_022703255.1 Myxococcota bacterium
GTCTGGTGGCGGATCTGCCGCTGACGCACGTGCACAGGGACTTCTTTGCGTTCCAGGACGTGTGCGAGAACGGGCCTGCCTCGGCCTACTGGGACTGGTTCCGCATCCTTCGGTATCCGTTCGGCATGGCACCGGTACCCGACTACCAGCACTATCAGAAGGGGCGGTGGGAGGAGCCGCTGCTGCAGCTCGACCACCCCGAAGTGCAGGACTACCTGGCGGGCACGCTCGCGAGCTGGGCGGCCAGGGGAGTGGATGGATTCCGCCTCGACGCGGCTGCGGATCTGCCGCTGGAGCTGATTCGTCGGTTGGTGCTGACGGCGAAGAGGATCAACCCCGAGGCCGTGCTGTTCGGGGAGCTCACGGTGGACAACGGCTACCGCTGGCTGGGGGCCGGGCTGCACGCGGTGACGGAGTTCGGCGTGCAGCAGGTGATTCACGAGCTGCTGTGGCGCCGCACGATCGGCGCCGCCGAGGCTGCGCGACGCCTGGCGAGGTTGCACCTGCAACGCGGTGGGCCGTCATGGACCTCTCTCGCCTTCACGGCCACGCACGACCAGCCGCGCCTTCTCACGCTGGTCGGAGACCGGCGCCGCGCGATGCTCGGTCACCTGCTGGTGATGGCCGGGGCCTCGTTGCCGGCGCTGTACTACGGCGACGAGGTGGGGCTGTGCAGCGCGGAGCCGGGGCGGGAGTTCGAGGACGCGTGGCCCGACCGGATGCCGATGCCGTGGGGCGACCTGCCCAAGGATGATTCGTGTCACGAATGGTTCCGTCGAGCCCTGAAGCTTCGCAAGACCTGCCTCGCGCTGCGGCAGGGCGACGAGCTCCACCTCGCTCCGGAATGCGGCACGAACGACGTCCTGATCGTGCGCAGAACGCACCCGTCGGAGCGAGTGGATGTCATCGTGCACGCCGGTGATGGGTGGGTCCGACTGCGGCGCCCTCCCTTCCCGGATCCGCGCTCGGCCATCATGCTCGACACGGGTGAGGTGCGTATCGAGGGCAACGAGATCGTGCTGGGTCCCTGGTCAGGGGCCGTGGTCGGCTGCGTTGGATAGGCTTCGGGCCGGGACGAGCCCCGCGCAGATGCCTACTTGCAGGTGACGAACGCGACCCCTTTGCGATCCTCGCAAGAGCACCGGGGGTCTTTGGACAGGCTCGGGCGCAGGCAGTCGCAGGAAGGCGACTTGGGACATGCAAGGTTGGAAGCGCACCCGGTCGTGCCCTTGTTCGTCTCGCAGTAGAACCCGCTCGGGCACACGCCGTCGCCGCACGAGAAGCAGGTGCCGTCATCGCACGACGGCAGCTGCGGCTCTGCAGGGCCGGAAGCGGAGGACCTGCCGCCCTTGCCGTGGGGACCGTTCGTTGCCGTCTGTGGACCACCGCAACCGAGGCATGCGGCAAGTGCGAAGGGGAGGAGAGCTCGAGAGATGCGCACGGCGATCGAATATCACGGCAAAGCGCGTGGGAACAAGGCCGAGTGGTCGTTGCGGATGGCGAAGGGCTTATCGAAGCGCGACGATCCGTGGGGTTGTGGGTACGCCACAAATTGGACCTCTGCGTCCGGAATTGGGATCTTCGCTCCCGGATCATGGACGCACGGACTTTCGCGAGGTTGGCAGGGCTGCTGGGGCTGATCGGGGCCGGCACCAGCGCGTGTGGCGGCGTGCGTGAGCTGCCCGACGCGCCGTCGCTGGCGGCATCGACCGACCGGAGCTCGGGCGACGAGGTTCCGCAGGTGCCGGTCCCGCCGGCCAACGGACCCAAGCTGGTCTCGACCTCGCTGACGACGATCATCTACGATCGGCCCAACAACGCCGGCAAGAAGCTCGGGTATCTGCGCGTCGGCGGGAGTGTCGCCCGGGCCCAGAAACCCTTCTCCCAGGAGGGGTGCCCGGAGGGCTGGTTTCCGGTGCGACCGGCGGGATTCGTGTGCGTGGGGCAGGACGCGTCGCTCGACATGAACCACCCGGTCGCGCGCGCGCTGGGCAAGCGCCCGGACCTGTCCAAGCCGCTGCCCTATACCTACGCGTTCGTGCGCGCGGTCGCGCCGAACTACTTGCGGGTGCCGACCAAGGCCGAGCAGCATCAGTACGAGTTCAAGCTCGACGTCCACCTGCGCTCGTATCACAAGCTCGCGAAGACGTGGAACGCGCACGGGGTGGGGTCGAACGACGTGCCGCTGGACAAGAACGGCATTGCGGTGGGGCCGCCGCCGGCGGAGCCGCGGGATGTGACGGAGGGGGAGCTGTACGGCGGCGATGGTGACGAGAAGGTGCCGTGGTATCTGGACGGGGAGCGGAAGATTCCGCACCTCTCGGGCTACAAGGCCCCGAGCTACGCGGTGATCGCGGGACGGGTCGCGAGGCACACGGGCCTGGCGCTGATTGACTCCTTCCTTCCGGGTCCCGAGGCGGAGAACCGTCGAATGGCGGTCACGACCGACGGACGTCTGGTCCCGGCCAGCAAGCTCAAGCCCAACGTCGGCTCCACGTGGCATGGCGTTCCCGTCGGTGGACAATTCGCCTTGCCGCTGGCCTTCGTGAGGGATCGCGAGGGAGCGCAGACCTACACGATTGAAGGCGTGGTGCCGCGCAAGACCGGCAACGCGCTGCCGTTCCGCTCGACGCTGGCGCTCACGGGCAATGTTCGAGTCCTGTTCAAGACGCGATTCACGGAGCTGAAGGACGGGACCTGGGTCAAGTCCTCGGATCTCGCGACGGCGGCGAAGCCGTCGTCTCTGCCTGCGTTCGCCAAGGCGGGGCAGAAGTGGATCGACCTGAGCATCGCGAGCCAGACGATGATTGCCTATGAGGGTGAGCGTCCGGTGTACGTGACGATGGTATCCACGGGCGCCGACGGGCTAGGCGACCCGAAGACCACGAAGTCGACGGTGCGGGGCACGTTCAAGATTCGGGAGAAGCACGTCACGACGACGATGGACGCGCACGAGGTGGGCAACAAGTTCGAGTTGCGGGACGTGCCGTGGGTGCAGTACTTCGAGGCGGGGTATGCGCTGCATG
>JAKLDZ010000591.1 GCA_022703255.1 Myxococcota bacterium
GCCTTGGTGTTGTCCGCCTTGGCGAGCAGATCCTCCACGGTGTTGTACTGCGTGACGTAGCCCTTGTAGAGCACGTCGCGGTGCTCCTGGAGCTGCTTGTCGGAGACGCCCGTGAGCTTGCCTTCGAGGGGGAACGATTTCATTTCGACGGCCATTGCTTCCTCCGATTCGGTGCGGGTGGGGGATGCACGGAGCAGAACCTCGCGCGTGCGCCTGGAGTCGATGCGTGCGACGTCGACGGGGTTGCGCCCTGTGAGAACGATCGCTGCCACGGGCGGCGTGCGGGGGGAACCCCCGAATCGCGAGCCTCAGTCGCCTTCGTACTCGCAGCGCGCGTCGGCGGTCTCCCAGACCGTCACGCGACGAAGCTGCGGAAGTGCCGGACGCACGGCCTCCCAGATCCAGCGGGTGAGCATCTCGCAAGTCGGATTCGTCAGCCCGGGAATGTCGTTGAGAATGCCGTGATCGAGCCGATCCCCGGCCCGTGACCACGCCGTGTCCACGTCACCGAAGTCGATCAGCCACCCCGCCTTCTCGTCGACCGGCCCCTCGAGCGTGAGCTCCACGCGGTAGCTGTGCCCGTGCAGTTTCCCGCAGCGGTGTTCGGGGGAGACGCTGGTGAGGCGGTGGGCGGCCTCGAACTTGTATTCGCGCACGAGACGGACGTTCATTGCATCGGACCTCGGGGACGATGACTACCACGACTTGGGTCCGGGGGTTGTGGCACGCCGGGGCGGAGCGGCAAGGGGGGAGTCATCGTTGGGGACGGCTGATGAGGACGGCGACGGCGCGTCGGACCTGCTGGACCGTCAGGGGCTTTCGCAACAGCGGAATCCCCTCGCGCTCCGCCTCCGCCTCGAACCTCCGCGCGTCGCCCGTGCTGGTCCCCGCGGTCATGAACGCCACGTGCGACCGCTCGCGTCGCCCATGCTCCCGGAGCCTGCGCAACAGCTCGGGACCGTCCGGCAACGGCATGTGCACATCGCACAGTACCGCGTCGAACTCCCTGCTCTCGAGCTGCTTCCAGGCTGCCTCGCCGGAGCTCGCCGTCACAACCCGGTAGCTCTTGCCCAGGGACCGCTCGATCGCCCGGAGCACCAGTGGATCGTCGTCCACCACCAGCACCGTCCCGGCCAGCGGCAGGCCCGCAGTTGGCGATTCCAGCTCCTCGGGGGGCGCGACGACGGATCGCAGACGCACGGTGCGCGTGGTGCCGGTGCCGGGGATGAACCGCGTGGAGAGCTCTCCCCCCCAGGTCTCGACGAGCTGCTGGCAGGGATCCTGGCTCGACTCCGGCGGCCGCTCCGGATCGGTTGCCGTGGCCTCCTTCCCTGGAATCGCCGACCCGGTGTCCTGCACCTGCAGCGTCACGCTGTCTGCGGCCGAGGTCGTGGCGATGCGGATGCGCCGATCGTTCGGAGCTCCCAACGCCTCCACGGAGCGCATCGCGTCGGTCAGGAGGCTGACCACGACCTGGGCCAGGCCGCGCTCGTCGGCGAGCACCAACGGGACCTCGCCGAGCTCCTGGACGACCCGGGCCCGATACCCGGCCTGCCTTGCGAGCAGGCGCAGGGCGCGTGCGATGGCGACGTTGGGATCAACCGGCACGGCGGCTGCGGGGGTTCCCGGCTTCACGCCGAGCACTCGCAGATCCCTGGCGATGTGCTCCAGCGTGTCGACCGCGGAGGCGCAGTCCCCGATGGTCTGCTTCGCTCCGGCGACAAGCTCCTCCAGGTCTTCGCACAGCACTCCGCCGTGGGGGTCGACGAGGGATGCGAGATCCGCGATGTACTCCTGGAGGACGCCGAGGTTGACCTTGAGCACGGACGCCGGGTTGTTCACCTCGTGGCCGATGCCGGCCGACAGGTACCCGAAGATGGCGTCCTGCGCGAACCGTTGCAGCTCCCTGCGAGACTGCTCGACGGAGCGCCTGAGCTCGGCCCGCTCGATGATCCCCGTGACGATTCGAGCTCGCGTTCCGGGGATGAAGGCTCCCTGCGGGCAGACGATGATGTGAACGGCGTCGGTTCGCGGGGAGGCCGTCGGGACTTCTTTCCTCGACACGAGCACTCTTTCGACGTGCGGATGGCGCGAGCGGACCTGGTCGAGCAGGGCTGCGCCGCTCATGTCCCCGGCATCGGAATCGACGGCGATGAGGCCGACTTCGCTGGCGTGATCGTCGAGGAGTTGGAGCGCCTCCGAGGCGAGACGGACCACGAGCACGGGGAAGCGTGCGGGGAAGTCGTCGCGCAGGGCGAGGGTCTCGGATCCCTCGCCACCGACGAGGAGGACGCACGGCTCGGTCTTGTGGGAAGGATCACGCATGGGGAGGCGACCGGGTTCGTGCGAAGGCGTGCGGTATCTGACCCGAGCGCAATACACCAAACGGGGGGAAAGGTGCAGGGGGGTGTTGCGCCCGATCCGACACCCGGCCGGAGGGAGTGAAACGTGCTCGCACCTCCCTGGGGTTCGGCTATAAGCCACGCGTGTCCAAGCGGCATGTCGTGATCGCAGGCGGCGGATTCGCGGCCTGGTGTCTTGCCCGGGCGCTCGACCGCGAGCTGGAGTCGTCGGGAGCGCTCGAGGCGACGGTGGTGTGTCCGGGCGCGTGTGCGCCATTGTCCCCGTGGACGCACGAGGTGCTTGGAGGGCGGCTGCACGCCGAGCAGGCGGTGGTCCCGTGGGGCGACGCGCTGCGGCGGGTGCGGGTGGTGATCGGGCGTGTGACGCGAGTAGATGCGGGGGCGCAGTTGGTGGTGGTGGACGGTCCCGGGGTGCGGACGGGCAGTGAGCCGCGGACGCAGCGTTACGACGAGCTGGTGTTGGCGACGGGGTTGGAGCCGACGCCGCGCGGGGCGGCGGGCGCGGCGGAGCTGGCGCTTTCGCTGCGCGGGCCGGCGGGGGCGATGGCGTTGCGCACGCGTCTGCTCGAGGCGCTGGAGGCCGCGTGCGGGGAGGAGAGCGCGCGACGTCGCAAGGCGCTGCTGAGCGTGGGGGTCGTTGG
>JAKLDZ010000592.1 GCA_022703255.1 Myxococcota bacterium
GTACTGCTTGAAGAGCGATCGGTCGCGCTGGTACAGCTCCGGCGTCTCGAAGTAGTTCGCGTCCGACGCGTTGGGGCTGAACATGCTCGGGTAGATCCCGTAGAACAGGCAGATGCGCATGTACCGCTCCACCATGTCCTTCGACATGTTGGCGAAGTCGGTGTTCATCAGGAACCCGTAGGGACGCTTCGCCGACATCGAGCGACGGTATGACAGCAGCCAGTCCTCTTCGGGCACGACGCGGTATTCGCCCGAGACCTGCTTCACCCAGTCGATCTCCTGCCCCATGAAGTCGAAGAGCTCCGCTCCCCAGGGCACGCCGATCAGCAGCGAGTTGGCGATGAAGTACTTGCCCTGCGGGAGCTGCGGACGCAGCCAGCGCGTGAACTCCAGCGTGGAGAAGAGGATCGGCGTCACCACCGCACGGGGCGCGTCGTAGGTGAAGGTCAGCGGGATGTCCGCGGCCTTGAAGTGCGACCGGCGGAAGTTGCCGAGCTTCGCCGCCATCAGGAAGCTGTCGATGTACTCGCCGTCCAGCCCCGGCGTCGTCGTGTACGTCTCCTTCGTCTGCGCGTTCCAGAAGTAGCTCGCCTGGTTCGACGCGTACGGCGGCTCCGACACATCCGGATCCGGGTTCAGATAGAACAGCGCACACTTGCCCTTGCACCACGAAGGACCGTCGTCGTACGCCTCGTAGGCCAGCGTGCCGTCGCGATTGTAGGCCGCCGACGACAGCGTCTTCTCCGCCTTCGCCTTCTGGCTCGCATCCCCGCTCTGGTACAGCTTCTCGAGCCATGCCGCCGTCTGCTGCTTGTCATGAGGATCCACCGCGCTGTCCGTGATCTGCAGCCACGTGCTCGCCGGCTCCGCCACATAGCGGAACGTCTTGATCCCGTGCTGATCGTCGAACGCCACCCGGCTTACCGACCCCTCGTGGAACCCGATGTGGAAGTCGTCCAGACTCTCCCCCGCGCCGTTCTGCACCTTCGACAGATCCGCGAAGGCCACCCAGATCCCTTCCTCCTCCGGCGGGATCCGACGTCCGAAGTGCTCCGGGTGCAGGGCGTGGAACCCCTGCAACGCTGCCCGGAACCCGTGGTCCGCACCGGTCGGCCGCGTGCGATACAGCACCAGCTCCACCGACGCACGGGAGGGGTTCTTCGCCGCGTCCTGGGCGAGCCCCACGTCGAATGCGATGTAGAGCTGCCGCGTCACCGGATTGTGCACCAGCCGCGCGATGCGCGTCTGATCCAGCGGATACCCGATGGCCATTCCCCGCGTGTCGTCGAACACCGTCGCAAAGGGATACCGGCTGAACTTCCCCGTTGCCCCGAGACTCCCTTCTCCCCAATACGATGTCTGATTCGTCAGCTCGGCCACCTGCCCCACGGGCCGCATGCGACGGATGTCGTCGCCCCACCACCACCCCGACGTCTCGATCGGAAGCGCGTAGTACACCGTGACTGCGCGATCCTGGGGAGTCGTGCTCGTGACCTCCGCGCGCACGCGAATCCGATCCGCACCCGCCTCGTAGATCGCCGCGAGCTTCATCCCCAACGGCGCAACCTCCGCGGTGTGCGTCGCACCGTTGCCCTCCACCTTCACCGCCCCCCCGGGCGCCCACCACTCCGCGGCATCCGCCTCGTGCAGCATGAACCCGCTGCCGTACCCGAAGTCCGCGTGGAACACGTCGTCCCCGTCGAGCTTCACCGCGCTCGCCGCACCGCCCTCCGACCAGAGCGTCACCCCGAGCCCGTCCCCCGTCGCCAACGGGATCGGATCGCCCCCCGTGGTCGGCGCCGACGGCTTCACCGATGCCACCAGCGTGCCGTCGAACTCCACGATGTCCGCCTCGACCTCCTCGAGGGCGACGTCGTCGAAGAGCATCGTGCCCGTGTGATCGCCGCGGAGCAGGACATAGAAGCTGACCCGTTTGATCGGGTAGGCCGGCACCGCGAAGCCGTCGCGATACTGCCAATCGTGCGTGCCCGTGTCGAACAGCGGCCTCGGAACACGACCCCACAGCGAGCACGTCTCGTCGGCTGTCTTCTCACACCCGTTCTGCGGATCCTCGGCCTTGGTCTTGTAGGCGATATCGAGGTAGATGCTTGCGCTGGAGTCGGGATCGCCCGTCAGCCCCTCGGCCTTGCTCCAGCCGGAGAAGTGAATCGGACGCGCCGTCGCCTGATTCAACTCCACCGTTTGCAGCGCCCCCTGGGCCTGCGAGTCGCCCGCCGCGCGCTGCAGCCGGAGCGCGTTGCCCGTCTTCCCCGCGTTGAGCGCTACCGCGTAGCCTGACTCGTACGGCGTCCACGACGGCATCACCGTCGGACCGCTCGACAGCTCGAAGTCGGCGTTGGCCAGCTTGTTGGCGGACTTCGGTGTCGTGCCCCCCGCCGAGGTGAACACGATCCAGGGCGCGAGACCGGGCGCTGCGCCGTCGAGCCCGCCTTCGCTCGGTAGCGTACCGTCCGCCGTTCCGTCGAGCGGAACGCTCCCATCGGCGGCGACGTCCGCAGTGCCCCCATCGCCGGCGGGGGTTGCGCCGTTGGATGCGTCATCCCCGCCGCAGCCCTGCGTGACAGCGCCGATCACGAGCGAGAGGGACACGTGGAACCAGGCGAGAGAGCGCGCAGCAACCATGGGGTCTCCTTGAGTGCCCGCAGGGGGCGGAGGAGATGGTAGCAGCAGGTGGGGAGCTGGCGTCATGCCTTCTTGCGGTGGATGGCGAGCGCGAGCCGTGCGCGCGGCTCCTGTCCCGCGCGTCCGGACGGAGCAAGCGCAGAGCCCACCTCGACTCGCACCGAACACCGGATTCCGCACCGAGCCGCAGGCGCGCTTGCTCGTGCCATCGCACCACGACTTGACTCAGACCGATCCCAGGATTCTTCCGGTCGCCCCCAATGCCCCGCACCTGGGTGCTGGCTACTTCAAGGGAGTCCCTCCCAAGCCCCCCCTGCAGAAAGATTCCACAAGGGAGTCCCTCCCAAGCCCCCCTGC
>JAKLDZ010000593.1 GCA_022703255.1 Myxococcota bacterium
AACTCGGGGGTTTCGGAGGCGGGGAGGCCCTGGACGACACGCTGGACGAACTCCTCGATTTCGGCGGGAGAGTAGGTGTTGTCGAGGGAGAGCATGCGCACGGGGCGCGTGATCTTGACGAAGCCTTCCCTGGGCCGGTCGCCTACGCGCCGGGTGGGGGACTCGGGGGTGGCGAGCTCCGGGTGGGCGGCTTCGAGCTCGACGAGCTCGCGGTAGAGCGCATCGTAGTCGGCGTCGGAGACCACGGGGTCGTCGAGGACGTAGTACCTGTAGGCGTGGGCTTGCAGCTCCCGCACGAGCTGCGCATGACGCGTCGCGGGCGACGACGTGAGCGAAAGCTGCTCCATGGGGGGCGAGTGTATCGGACGCGAGGCCGGTGTAAACCGGATGAGGGGAGCGGCACAGGAGCGCGACCGCGGCGCGCTACTTCGTGCGCGTCAGCGCCACCATCCGCCCTTCGCCGATGTCCCACTGCAGCGAGCCGTCATCGGCGAACGCCAGCGTCGCCGTGTCCTCGCCGCCTTCCTTCGCGACCGAGAGCGTGACCTTCTTGCCTTCCGCCTTCGCCACCTTGAAGTCCCCGCTGCGAGGCTGCTCTGCCGGGATCGTGACCGTGACGCGGTCGCCGGAGAACTCGAGGCTGGTTCCCTTGACCCAGGCGGTGGCTTCGGCGTTCTGCTCGGGGCTGACGTTGGAGATACTGTCGCCGAGCCACTTGCCCTGCAGCTTGTCGCGAGGGCTCTTGGAGCAGGCGGCGGTGCACAGGGGCAGTGCGAGAGCGGCGATGAGGAGAGCGGGCGTACGCATGAATTGCCTCCGGTCAGAGCCCGAACGGTACCGGCGCGCGCGCAACGGGCCAACAAATGCGCCGATACGCGTGGCCTCGGCGGCGACGCACTTATGAGGGCGATCGCGGGCGTTGCGCGACGCGGCCTCAACTGCTCGCGGAGGTGTAGTGGCGGATCGAGCGGAGCCACACGAGCCGGGCCGCGGCTGCGAACGCGATCGACCCAGCCACGGCTCCCAGGAACGCTCCCGGGCGCAGCGTGCCGAGCAACGCTTCCGCCGGCCATGTCGTCATCAGCGCCAGCGGAATCACGAACGTGAACACGAACCGGAGCGTGCCGCGGAACACCGACGACGGCCAACGGGCGGCGTCGAAGACTGCGGCGAACAGCCAGGTGAGGTTGTCCACGCGCACGACGTAGAAGGCCGCGCTCACGGTGAGGATCCACAGCGAGTACAGCAGCAGCACCGAGGTCGCGAGCATCACGACCGCGGACAGCAGCCCGATCCACGACGGGGGGCGTCCGATCTGCGCGAACGCCCACGCGAGCACCACGAGCGAGGTGATCGCGTTGGTCATGCGCCAGGGGAGAAAGCGCGCCGTGGAGACGAGGAACTGCGCGTCGGCGGGCTTGATGAGGACGAAGTCCAGCGTGCCCTTGCGGATGCGATCGACGACCAGCACGAGGCTCGGGTTGATCGCCCCTTCGAGGACTCCCTGCAGCAGGATGAACCAGCCGAGCACGACGAGGGCTTCGGGGAACGACCAGCCGGCGATCGCCGGGCGACCGCGCCACGCGACCATCATGGGGACGATGGCGGTGAGGGCCCAGAACATGGAGATGGCGCCTTCGACGAGGAAGTCCCAGCGGTACTGCAGGGCCAGAAGAAGCGACGCGCGCACCTGGACGAAGAGCAATCGCAGGTAACGTCGCACGTCAACCTCCGTAGGCCTCGAACCGGCGGATGCCTTGTCGCCAGATCCAGGCGGTGAGGGCGCCGAACAGCGCGACGAACCCCCACTGGCGCGCGATCATCCACAGGGCGCCGGAGCGGTCGTAGGCGCCGGTGAGGATCTCGACGGGCAGGCCGATCTGGTAGCGGAAGGGGAGCAGGTCCACGACGGCGCGCGCGGAGGGGGGGAAGAGCTCGATCGGGATGAGATAGCCGCTGAGCACGAAGAACAGGGCGAACCAGATGTCCATCACCTTGTTGCTGCTCTCCATGAAGAAGGCGAGGGCGCCGATGGCGACGTTGAGCACGAACACGAGCAGCCAGGAGCCGGCGAGGGAGACGATCCACAGGGGCCACATCCAGGGATCGGCCGGGAGGTGGTCGAGGCCCACGATGCAGAAGGCGAGTACGGCGACGGGGAGAGCGATGACGAGGCGCAGGGGTTGCGCAGCGAGGGCTTCGATGGCGTAGGCGACGACGGGGTGTACGGGCTTGAGCAGGCGCATGGACAGGATGCCGTGGCGGACCTCCCAGTTGATTTGGAAGGAGGACCACGACGCGGTGAGCTGGCGGACGACGAAGGTCACGAGGAAGTAGACGACGAAGTCGTTGGTTCCGAAGCGGCCGACGGGGGCTTCTTCTGCGACGGCGGTCCACAACGCCATCATGATCAGGGGCATGGTGGTGGTGAGGATCCAGACGAACAGCTCGGCGCGGTAGGCGACGGCCTCCGCGAAGCCGACGCGCAGGAGCACGGGAAAGGCGCGAACGTTCGATCGGAGGCTCACGCCTTGGACTCCCCCTCGCGCGCGGCGCGCGATCGCGAGAACAGCTCGCTCATCACCTCCTCCAGCGGCGCGTTCTCGATCGTGAGATCCTGCACCGGAAGCGCGGCGAGCACCCGCCCCACCGAGCTGCTCAGCTGCGCGTTGTCCACCTGCAGCACCGCACTCCGATCGTCCACGCTCACCACCTTGCCGAACGCCTCGAGCTCCCCCGCGCTCACCGCGGCGTCGAAGCGCAGCACGACCCGCTTCTCCGGACGAATCCTGCGCACCAGCTCGTCGAGACCGCCGTCGTACGACAGCTTCCCCCGATCGATCACCACCACGCGCGGACACAGCGCCGCCACGTCGTCCATGTAGTGGCTCGTCAGGATCAGCGTCGCGCCGTACCGCTCGTTGTACTCCTTGATGAACCGACGGATCGTCGCCTGCATCGACACGTCGAGCCCGATCGTGGG
>JAKLDZ010000594.1 GCA_022703255.1 Myxococcota bacterium
GCTCCGGGCGCGTGACACCGTCGCAAGAGCAGGTCTCGTTGTCGATCGCCACCGCGTTGCAGGAGTCGACATCACGCCCGGTGCAACGGCCCGGCCCGACGCAACTGAACTTGTTGGTGTTCCGGCAATACTCTCCCGGAGCACAGTGCGAATCGGCACCACAGGGCTTGCCTTCGTCGCTGCCGTCGTCGGCAGGCGCGGGGCACGCGCCGGGCTCCGTCGTTGGATCGAAACACGACGCGTTCAGGAAGCAGCAATCCGACGGCTTCGCGCACAGACTGCTCCCGCACGCGATGGGCCCGGGGTTGCCTCCACTTCCGGCACTTGCTTCGCCGGCTTCACTTTCGCTCGCATCCCCCGCGCCGCCCAGGCCGGCGACTCCGCCGCTTCCAATTCCGCCCGCCCCTGCAGAGGAGTCGGGCCCCGCTGCCCCGGCCGCACCATCCATCGTGACGCCCCCGTGCCCGCCGTTGCTCGCCACGGGCGAGTCAGCGCCCGAATCGGCATCCGGGAGGACCTCGCCTTCGCCGATGATCAGTGTCCCCGAGCACGCGATTGGCAGTGCGAGGACGGCCGTGGCGCACGCGAAAAGACTCGCGCTCCAAACACCCTTCGACTGGCGGCGTGGACTCGAGCGCGGCATGGGGATCTTGGACGGGCGGTTCACCAGCAACCGATGCTAGCAGAATCGCCACCGTGGGCAACCACGATTGAGAAGTGGTCGAAAGACCCCGTCGGAGAGCCGGTGCACTGAAGTTCTCGTTCTTGCGTCACGTCGTTGGCTTACAATCCATCCCCCCCACCCCTCAACAGCAAGGAGGCATCGACTGATGACGCGATACTCTGCAGCCACGTTCGGAGTCTGTTTTCTCACTTCGGCCCTGCTTTTCAGCGCTTCGCCATCGGGCGCCGTGGTCACCTGGCGGAATATGAGCCCATTCTACTGCTCGATATCCAGCCGCGATCAGCAGTGGCCTCCTTCTCCCTACGATTACGCCATCGGAAATCTGTCTCCGACGACCGACATGGCCGTGGCCTGCTCGATCACGAGTGACCAGGACCTCAACCACAGGTCCGGCAGCAGCGGCGTCCACTCCCGAACGACCATCCTCGGCAGCGCGAACGTCAACGGCGTGACCAACGCGTGCGCCTGCGTCTCGTACAGCGCCGCCATGGGCGGCAGCTGCGGCAACCAGACGAGCATCTACTCCGCCAGCGCATACTCCGCGGAGCTCGACACCTCTGCCGGCTCCGGATCGTGGGCCTATACCTCGGTCAACGACTTCCCCTACGTCTTCATGGTGCTCAAGCGCTGCTCGCCGTCCTCCGGCTGCACGTCCTACAACACCCTTCGCGGCTACAGGATGTACATGTGAGACACTTCGGTTTGGAGCATGCAACCATGATTCGATCCATCAGCGTGTTCAGCCTGGCCGCAGCCGTCACCGTCTTCGCCCTCGCACCCGGTCTGGCACACGGCTACCGCCGCTCCCAGGCTGCCTTCACCTGTGCGCCCTACAACAGCGACGACCAGTGGGGCTCGTACGCGATCTCCAACAACGCCCTCTCCGGCACGAAGGTGTACGCCTGCGGAGTCGACAGCGACTCGCAGCACCACCCCAACAACGTCGTCTCCACACAGCCGATCGCCATCCGCGGGAGCGCCTATATGGCAGAAGGAATTTACGCCCAGGCGTGCGTCAGCTACTCCTCCATCGTCGGCGGAGCCTGTGGAGGCGTGACCGCCAATCTCACCGTTGGAAGTCTCACGCTGTTCCCGAGCGCATCCGCCTGGACCTCCGCGAGCTCCAGCGACATCCCCTACCTCATCGTCGCTCTCGCGGGCTGCCGGAGCAACGGTACGGGCTCCTGCCTGGCGTGGAACCTCGTCAGGGGCTACCACGTGGACTACAACTGAGGAGGGGGCATGGCTACGCCCAAGAGCTCCATCATCGTCCCGGCCCTGGCCGGAGTGGTCGCTGGGATCGCATCCTCGATCATCTTCTCCGCGACTGCGGGAAAGCCGCCCGCAGTCGTGGCTCCCGCGCACGCTGGCTCCGCAGCGCAGAGCCCCACCGTCTACGCACCGGTATTCGTCTCGCCCCCGGCGAGTGCCGAGCACGTCGAGGAGCTGCGTACGCGCGTCCGCGAGCTCGAGGCGCACGCGCGCGCGACGGGGAACGGGCCGGCCCCGCCGCAGGATCCCGTTGCCTTCGAGGAGCAGAAGCTCGCCACGATCCAGCGTCACGAGGCCCTGGTCAAAGCACACCGCGAACAGCCCGTGGATCCGGCGTGGGGGCCAGCGACCAGCACCCTGGTCAGGCAGGACCTCGAGACGCTCGCGGGGTCAAGCTCGTTCAAGGTGGTGGAAGCCGAGTGCAAGACGACCTCCTGCGCGGGGACCCTGGAGTGGCCCAACTTCGGGGCCGCCGCTTCCGAGTGGCGCAAGGTCCTGCACGCTGGCTTCCAGGCAAACTGCTCGCGCGAAGTGACGCTTCCCGATCCCGCCGATGAGACCGCGCCCTACCGCGCCACGATCGTTCTCGACTGCGAAAGCTGGCGAGCCGAAGGGCACTGAGTCCAGCCCACTCGGGACAGTTCCGACGTCGGAACTGTTCCGGGTCCGGCCGGGAATGCCACCCCGGCCGAGATCAGTCCGGCAGCGTGGAGACATAAGGGTCACGTAGCCACTCCCTTCAGGATGGTCCAAGCTGCGAGGTCTGCTCATGCACGACAGGCGACTGGCAACGGTGCTGATCGAGGAAGACGAGGACAGCGACCTCGAGGTCGTGACGATCGGCGACGATCAGTCCCAGGAGCGCCCGTTCCTGCCCGATTGCGCGCTCAAGGAGGACAAGCGCCTGGTAGACGAGGCGGCTGCCAGGCTCAAGGCCCTCGCCTTCAACACCATGGCCAAGGGCATCGCCGACATGGGCGCCTACCTGCTCGACACCTTCTACGAAGGCGACCCCGAGCTGTA
>JAKLDZ010000595.1 GCA_022703255.1 Myxococcota bacterium
GCCAGCACCACCCCTCCCCCGATCACCAGCGGCAGCGCAATCGCGTTCTTCCGATCCTCGGCGTCGTCCTTCGTGCCGCTCACGTACAGCACCCCAGCCGCCAACACCGCCGCCGTGCCCAGCGCCACCATCCACGACGACAGCTCGCGCAGCGCCCCGGAGCCCGCTTCCACCCGCACCCGATGCGGCCCCTCTCCCACGCGGAATACCGTCGTCCCACGCGTGATCGCGTCACCCTCCACGATCAGCGTGTAGGACCCGGGAGGCAGCTCGACCGACGTCGGAAGGCGTCCGATCTTGATGAACGAATCGGGATAGGAGACGCCGGTGTCCACGGCACCTCTCGCAAGCCACGCGTAGACGAACGGACGGCTGCTGTCGATGTCGACGCGGTATCCTGGGCCGAACGGCGCGGAGCTTCCCGGGGCCGGAGATGTGGCCTCCCTGGAGCCATTTTCCGCCATGGAAGCCGCTGGCGCAGCCACCCCCGACGACCGCCCCGTCGCCCCCGAAATGGGCGTCTGACCGCTCGCGTCGGACGCCGTCACCAACGCCGCGACACATGACGCAACCAGGATCGAAGCCCCCCTCGTACGCATCGGATCCTCTATCCCAATCCGAGCAGTTTGTTCATCGAGGCCTCGTCGGCCGGCGTGAACGGGTACTGGTCGAACTCGGCGCTGGTCACCCACTTGAACGCGTGGACGTTGCGCGCGATCGGCTCCCCCGCGGTGATGCGGCACTCGTACAGGAACAGATCCACCACGTAGCGCTCGTACGGGTGCGAGACGAACGAGATGAGCTGCCCCACCGTCACCTCCACCCCGAGACGGTGCCGCACCTCGCGCAGCAACGCGTTCGCGTCGCTCTCCCCTTGCTCCACACGCCCACCCGGGAACTCCCACATCAGCGGCAGCACCGCCGTGGGACGCCGCTGCGTGATGAGGTATCGCCCCTCGCCCTCGATGACCGCTGCAACGACTCGAATGGTCGGGATCTCGTGCGGGTCCATGTTGTTGGGTGTGCCATCCATCCTGCGCATCGCAAGGCGGCTGCAGCACTCCCTGCAGCCGCCCCCGCTGCGCACTCAGAGACCGACGCGGAACAACTGCTGCCCCATCAGCAGCACGTCGCCGTCGATTACCTCTCGCTCCCCCACCACTCGCACGAACGTGCCGTTGGAGCTCCCAAGGTCCGTCAACATCACCGAGTCGCCCTGACACGTGATCGAGCAGTGCAACCCCGACACGTAGCCGTCCTCCGGGAACAGAATGTGCCCGCGCTCTCGCCCGATGTGCACACCCGTCTCCGGCAACGGATACGCGTTCGATGACTGCTCTCGCCCCGTCACCAACGCGATGCGCCCGACGTAGCCCGCGGCCGGGCTCCCCATCGTCTCCACCCCGTCCACCGGAGGCTTCATCGCCAGTCGCTCGTACTTGCAGATCTCCTGCCCGATCCGGAACATCTGCCCGTCCGCCAACGGCTCCGGCACCTCACGCTTCAACTTGATGTACGTGCCGTTCAACGTCCCCACGTCGTTCACGTACAGCTTGCCGTTGCGACGCGCGAACACCGCGTGCTCCGGCGACAGGTACGCGTCCCCGCCGAAGATCCCTCCGAGCTCCCGCCCCACCGTCGTCGACGCCGGCGGCAGATCGAAGCTCCCGGCTTCCGACCCGTCCGCTCGCAGCACCGTCAGCTTCGCCGGGAAGGACGTCCCTCCCGTCGCTGCAGGAGCCGCCGCCGCCGGAGGCGCCGCAGCCGACGCGCGCTGTCCGAGCGGCAAGCCGCACGACGCGCAGAACTTGAACAACGGCGCGTTGACGTGGCCGCACTGCGGGCAGGCAACGTTGCCGTCTGCAGCAGGCGCCGCAGCAGGCGCTGCAGCTGGCGCGGGGGCCGGTGCAGGCGCGGGTTCCGGCGCTGGCGCAGGCGCAGGACGCGGAGGCCGCGCAACCGACGGGACCGGCGCTGGCGCAGGAGCGGCCGCGACCGATGCCGGCGCAGGCGCAGGCGCGGGGGCCGGCGCAGGCGCAGGCGCCGGCTGCGCCTTCGGCTGCACCGCCTTCATCCCGTGCGGAGGCGTACGCGGAGCAAAGGGCTTGGGTGCTGCATCGCGCGGCAGCTCAGCGCCGCAACCGAGGCAGAACTTGTAGTGATCCTGGTTCTCCTTGGAGCACTTCGGACAGGTGATCACAGGAGACCTCCTCCTGGTGCGGCGCACGCGCGCCCTGGTCTGCGGGTTGACTCCCTACTGCGCCCGGCTTCGTCGAAGCCGTCGCGATTATCTCCCGGCCTGCGAACAGGTCAAGGTCAGGCATCCTCTCCCGAGCACGTCACCGACGCAAGACGTTCAATGCCTCCCGGATCGCCTTGTCGAGCGGAACCGCCTCCGCCACCTCCCCGATGGCTGCCACCGCCCGCTCGGCCTCCGCCGGCCGATAGCCCAGCCGTTTGAGCGCATCGACGACCATCGCCCCGCGCCCCCCGGGCTCCACCCCCTGCCCCGCCGGGGCCGCCGACGGCTCCACCCCGATCATCTCCAGCTTGTCGCGCAGCTCCAGCACCAGACGCTCCGCCGTCTTCGCCCCGACCCCGGGCACCTTGCGCAATACCCCCGTGTCCTTCGTCTGCACCGCACGCGCCAGATCCGCCCCGGAAACCGAGGAAAGCACAGACAGCGCCGTCCTCGGCCCCACGTTCGGGATCCCCAACAGCGTCCGAAACACCGCCCGATCCCCAAACGTCGCGAACCCGAACAGCACAAACGCATCCTCCCTCACATGCGTGTGCACCCAGAGCGTCACCTGCCCCCCAGCACCCGTCGCCCTCGCCACCGCCCCGGCCGGCACCGATACCTCGTAGCCCACACCGCCCACCTCGAGCAGCACGGTCCCGTCCGCCTCTTCCTGCACCACCACGCCCGTCAATCGTCCGATCACGACCTGCACTCTATCAGCACGCGAAGCGGCCG
>JAKLDZ010000596.1 GCA_022703255.1 Myxococcota bacterium
GCAGCAGAAACCGCAACCACCGACACGAGGGTCGCACGCAGCATCGACATTCCCCGCAGCATACCACCCGCCATCGGGCTCCCCAAGACGCCACAGATCCATCCTCACCCCCAAACGTTACTACTCCCGGAAGGAGCCCCCCATGCGAGCGATCTTCGCTGCCATCCCCGCCGTCGCCGCCGCCGCCATCCTGCTCGTCGCAGCCGCCTCCGTCGATGGTCAGCCGCGCCGCCCTCGTCCCCCCGTTGCCCCCTCCGCCTCCTACGACCTCGACGTGATGGTCGGTGGCTCCGCCCGCCCCCGCTGGGACCTCGGAGGCCAACGCTGGATCGAAGGACGCCTCGGAGAGCGCTACTCGATCCGCATCTACAACCGCAGTGCCCACCGCGTCGAAACGGTTGCGTCTGTGGACGGACGCGACGCGATCGACGGTGGCCCGGCGAGCCTCTCCAAACGCGGCTACGTGATCGAGCCTTGGGGCCATGTCGAGATCGACGGGTTCCGCCTGAGCATGCAGGACGTCGCGGCATTCCGTTTCACGACCGTCCCCGATGCGTATGCCTCGCGCATGGGCGCTTCGTGGGCAGTCGGCAACATCGCCGTCTCCTTCTTCCCCGAGCGGTACGTTCCGCCACTGCCTCGGGCGACCCCCTACGCGCGGCGCGATGGATCGGCCGCCGAGAGCCGATCGGCCGACCGCGCAGCCCCCCGCGGCGCCGAACAAGGATTGGGCACCCAATTCGGCGAACGTCGCTGGTCCCCCGTCCGAGAGACCTCCTTCGTGCGCCACGACCCGTGGAATCCATCGCAGCGCGTCGTGTTGCGCTACGACGATCGCGCCGGACTCTGCCGCAGGGGAATCGAATCGATGTGTGACTGGCGTCCTCCCCCCCCTCCGATCTGCCGGGACTGCACCCCCTGGCCCGAAGAACGTCGCTTCGCCACGCCCCCGCCCGGTTGGAGCGAAGACTGACTCCCGATCGGATGAGCGGCACTGCAGCTCACCTCCCCCGCGCAATTCATTTCTCGCCTTGAAGTAGGGGCCCGTCGGTCAAGACTGGCTCTTGCCAACGGGGAGGAAACCATGAAAACCGTAACAAGCATCGTGGCCGTGGCGGCACTGGCGCTGTCCGCCGCGCCTGGGGCCGCGGGATGCGGGAGTCCGGAGACGGTGCCCGAGGAAGACGTGACCGACCAGGCGGCCGAAGCGATCTGGCCGCACACCGTGGTGGGGAACTGGCTGATCCAGATCCGGGATGCGAAAACCTCGGACGGCTGGGTGGTGCTCCCTGACCAGGACGAGGTGATGGTGGCGCATGGCGACGGAAGCACCTCGATTCTTCCTTTCGATCAGGGGTTCGGGTCCTACGGCGCCTTCCCGAGAACCCTCGCGGACACGCCGAACGCGATCGGCGGGGTCGGCACCTGGCAGTGGGTGAGCAACAGCGTGGTGCGAACGACCTTCCTCCGGTTCCTCTACGTGCCCAAAGACTTCAAGGAGAACGCCAACAACGCGCAGGACCGACTCGGATACATCCGAGGGGAGTTCGTGGGAACGTTCAACGGCGGGCAGATCGTCGGTGAGCTCGCGCTCCAGATCATCTCCGTGAATCCGGACTACTGCCCGCGCGGCAAGGCCCCCTGCATCATTCAGCCCAAGCAGGGCGGGGTCGTTCGCGCGTACGCGAAGATGACCAAGTTCAATCCCATCGACGGTCCGGCCCTTCCGCGGTATCGCAACGAGGAGGTGGGCAGGCTGCCCTACGGCTGGTTGGAAGAGCGGTGATCGCAGGAGACACTCTCCGCGTGTGCCCGGGGCACACCCCGCGGCGATCGAAACCGGCCCATCGACACCGGAATCTCACCGTCATGCGTCCGACGCCTCCCGCTGCGTTGCATCTTCTCGCGACCGCATCCCTCGTGGTCGGACTCGTGTGCACCATCGGCTGCGACGATTCCAAGTCCGTTCACGCCGCAGGCGGAGCCGACGCCACGCCCGACCCTGCCGACGGTGGGACGGGAGGCGCCACGGCCCAAGGCGGCTCCGGCGGATCAGCGGGAGGCTCCGGTGGATCGCAAGCAGGTTCGGCCGGTGCCTCGGGTGCGGCCAACCCAAACGAGTACCCCTGGGACGGGTCCTGGACTCCTTCGGATTCCGACTTCCCGATCGGCGGGCTGCTGGACGACTTCTACTGCGACGGTCACCTCGACGCCCAGAAGCAGGCGACGCCGGTTCTTCCTCCCGGAACGCGGGATTGGAACGATGCCGACCACGATCTGGCGAACTGGCGGAACTTCGAAACGAACATCGGCAGCTTCGATGCGCTGAAGGATTCCAAGGGACGCCACTTCGGCTGGAAGCTCGTTCCGATCGCCCCGGGGGCCGCGGACTACAGCGGACCGTCGATGTACTTCGAGGGCTCGTCGGGACCGGACTGGATGATCCTCGGATCCAACGGAGTCATTCACAGCTTCGGCAACGGCGATCTCGCCGACAGTCCCGATGTGCTCGTGTTCCGCAGCTCCTACTCCTTGAGCTTCCGCACCGGCTCCGAATCGGCAGGGGCCCTGCGCGACAACGACCTGGTGGTCGCAGGCTGCGGCGCCAATCCCGACGGAAGCTACGATATCCAGACCACTACCATTCACACCGGGCCCGGAAGCGATCGCGTCTTTGTTCGGGACTTCGATCGCTCGGCGATCGATCTCGGCAACGGCTCCGGGGGTTTGACCGACAGGATCGACGCGACGGATGGCGACGATCTGGTCGTGCTCCGAGGCAACACCCACGACTTCCGCGTCTTCGGGGGAAAGGGCAACGACACGTTCGTGTGGTATGTGGACGACAACGTGCAGACCGCGACCTGGCTGGGGCCGAACTTCTTCGGCGGTGGGGGATGGGATGCCGCGGTGTGGCAGGACGACGGCACGGACAGACTCGTGCTTGCGATTCCTGCGGACGCACTCCTGGTGACG
>JAKLDZ010000597.1 GCA_022703255.1 Myxococcota bacterium
TCGCCCTGGCTGCGATCGGTCTGCTCGGAGTCTTGCGACGTCGAAGGCGGTGATCCCGCGACGAGGAGTGTCGGAAGAAGACCGCGCGTGGGACGGTCATGAGGGGTCGAATCGTGCCCCCGAGGACGAGCCTGCGCCGCTCGCGGATACGCGCTACCATGTGGCAGCCCGTGCGCTCAGCGATTCGCCTGGTGGTTCGCGATCGGCTCGGGGCGGCACTTCTCACAACTACGAGGACGCAGCGCAGATCGTTCGCACTGCCGCGGACCTCCCTGACGCTGGCATGACGGCGGCTGACCTTGCGCAAGACACGTTGCGCGAGGGTAGGTAGGAATGTGCGGACAGGGCTTCATGCTCGGCCCTGGCGTCGGTGTGGAGACCGCGTCGCCGGCCGTCGACGCAAGACCTCCTTGCCTGAAGAAGCCCACCACGCGGTGCGGTTCGACCGCAACCTCAACGCCGGCAAGACCGAGGCTTTGAGGTAGCTTCCCTTCACTCCCCCGCAGAAACCACCGTCTTCTCCCCGCACCGAAGACGTACCGACCTGCCGGTCCCGATCCAGCGTACAGTCGATATGGCACCGCCATGAGCTGGAGTTCCCACGCGAACGAAGCGCTGGCCGCACTCGGTCAGGATGGGTTCGTCGGTCTTGCCCACCCGCTTGCCCATCACATAGACATCGCCTTCAGGTGGCCCGCGCACGATCAACATTCCCTGTTTCGCCGGCACCGAGACCGAATCGGATGCAGCAGCAGGTCTGACGGAGGCTGCGGGGGGCCCGTCGGACCGCTCGGGAACGGATGATTCGGCATGCGGCGCAACGGGCTGAGTAGTCGAAGGCGATGCCTGCGCTTGCACCGGCTCCATGGGGGTAGACGTGCCTCCGCCCAGAGCGAATAGCAAGACGCCCAGCGTGATCGCGATGGGTGCGGTCGTCATCGCGATCCGAATCGTCCTGCGCCGCGCATGCGATGCCTTCATCGCAAGGATGTATTCGTCGGGCGCCTCATCGTTGCTCGCGGTCGCAAGAGACGGAACTTGAAGCACCGGCTCGGTGCGGACAGGCGAGAGAAGATCGGGCATCGAGGCCGCGTAGGCAGCCATGTCGTCTGCCTTGGAGGCCGGCGCCGCGTCGGGGATCGTGGTCGCCTCCGGCCTGTGTGGAGCGCCGCCGAGGTCGATGGTCAGATGCTGCGGAGTGGGTGGCACCGCAGCCCTTCCGCCCGCAAGCCTCTCCACTTCGGAGCCAAGCGCCGCAATCGCCTCGCGCAATGCCGCAACTCCGTCACCAGACTCGATGCCAGCACGAATGCACCCGGCGACCTCGACGCACCCGATCCGCCGCTGCGCAGAATCGGTCATCAAGCATGCGTCGAGCGCGGTCGACACCAGTGCAGGGAGATCGGGACGCGCCGTCCTCAAAGACTCGAGCTGTCGGCTCGCGAGGTGCTTCAGCAGCTCGAAGTCGGTGAGCCCGCGCTGCGTGCCCTGCCGTCCCGTCAGCATCTCCCAGATCACGAGCGCTGCAGAGAAGGCGTCTGCGCGATCGGTGGCTCGAGTCGCGCGCAGGATCTCCGGCGCCACATACGACGGTGCCCTGTACACGGCGGCAACCGCCGTGCTTTCGTCCAGGTCCACGTCCCGTGCAAACGAGAACCCGGTCAGACGAACGCGCCCGTCCGAGGCCACGAGCACGTTGGCCGGACGCACGTCGCGGTGCAGGACGGGAGCAGGCTGTCCGTCCTGGTCCACCAGCCCGTGGGCGTGCGCCAGCGCGTCGAACAGGCTCAGCGCGACGTGCCACGTGATGCGGTCGTCAAGCCTGGCGCCGCCCGACGTCAACCGGGCCAGGAGCCGTTCGAGACTCAATCCGCTGAAGCGCTCGAGCACGAGCACTCGGTCGCCGTCGTGATCGAAGAAGTCGTGCATGCGAACGATGTTGGGGTGATCGAGGCGCGCCATGACCTTCGCCTCGCGCGCGAGCGACTCGGCCCCGCGGGCGTCGGAGGAACGCTTCGCAATCTTGAGCGTGCACAAGCGTTCGAAGCCGCCCGGCACCCGCTGCCGCGCGAGATACTCGAAGACCTCGCGTCGCTTCGGGAGCTCCTCCTCGAGCAGGTACGGGCCCACCGCGCCCAGAGGAGTGACCGACGGGATTCTGGGTTCGCGGGTCATCGGCATGGGTCCAAGCGCGGTCGTGGCTTCGGTTCGAGTGGCCCGCCTCGGGCCTGCCCTGCGCGTGCTTCTCAGAACGAGAGCACTGCGCCGGTGCCGATGCCGCGTCAACAGCCTCCCGGAAACCGTGACTCGGAAGTCCTGCGGAGGGCGGGCGCAGTGCGATCCCGCTCATGATGCTGCGCGGCTTCTCGCACCTGGCGCGCGGGCCTGAACCCCATCCAGCCACGCAGGCAACTGGCGCACGGAGTCGAGTACCGCGTCGGGCTGGAGCCCCTCTCCCCCGAGCAACTCGGGCCGATACTTCCCGGTCTTGACCAGGATGCCCTTCATCCCCAGCAACTGAGCGGCGCGCACGTCCGTCTCGACGTCGTCGCCCACCATCGCGACACGTTCGGCGTGAGGTGCATGGAGTCGAGCGCGAGCTTGAAGAGCTCCGGCGAAGGCTTGCCGATCACCGTAGCATCCTGCCCTGACGCGAACTCGAGCGCCGCGACGAACGCGCCGATGTCGATCTTCAGACCGTCACCGGCCTCCCAGTAACGCCCCTTGTGGAGTGTCACCAGGCGCGCGCCTGCGAGCATCATCCCGAACATGCGCTGCATCAGGTCCGCGTCCCACCGCGCGCCGATGTCCCCGACCACGATCACCTCGGGCTCCGTCTCGCTCTGCGGGAACTCCCCGAAGTCCGGTCGCACATCCTCGTTGAGCAGCAGAAGACAACGAGGCGACCCGAGCTGCCGCAGGTACATGACCGCGGCCTGCGGCGCGCTGAACAGCTCACCCGGCTCGATCGGCA
>JAKLDZ010000598.1 GCA_022703255.1 Myxococcota bacterium
CGCGCTCGACGAGCTTTCGTTTCTTGCGGGAGGCGGCCCGAAGCGCCCCGGTGGCGAGGCGATCGATGCTTCGGAGGCTTCCGGCCGCCGCTTCGTGGATCATCGCGAGGGCATCGGAGGCGAAGAGTTCGCGATCGCAGCCGACGCGATGCAAGCGCATGCGGATGTATTCGGCGGTATCGTCGGGCTCGAGCGGCGTGACGCTCAGGCGGCAGTGGATGCGGGAGTACAGGGAGCGATTGCGGCGCAGCCGCAGGCGCTCCTCGAGCTCCGGAAGCCCCACGAGGATGAGCGAGAGCAGGGCTTTGCTGTCCCAGTCGAAGTTGGACAGGATATGCAAGTGATCGAGCGTGTCCTGGTGGAGCAGGTGTGCTTCGTCGAGCAGGAAGACCGAGTACAGGTGCTCGCGGGCCGAGTCCTGCACGCAGTTGGAGACAGCGACGAAGAGGTCTCCAGCGTTGAGATGGATCTTGGGCAGGCCGAGGGCCGAGCACAGCTGCCTGTAGAAGTCGCGCCGGCTGATGGTGACGTTGTGGCAGTAGGTGAGGCGGAAGGTCTGGGGCTCGAGGTCATGGCGCACGGAACGCACCAGGCAGGTCTTGCCCGCGCCCGGCTCGCCAGTGAGCACGACGTGCTGATGGCTGTGGGCGGCATCGAGGATCTCGTCGCGCAGCGACAGTTTGGAAGGAGGCAGCCACAGCTCGGAGTCGGTCAGCTCCTTGGAGAATGGCTCGCCGCTGAATCCGAACGATGCGAGGTAGTCGTGAATCATGGCTCCACCTCGAAGTCGTCGTCCGCCGAGTCGTCTGTGCCATGGGATCGTCCCAGGGCGCGGTCCAGAGTGGTCCTCGGCGGGTCGAACGGCACGCGAGCGTCGTGGGGTTGATCGAGGCAGCAGACGCTTCGCGGACGGTGGGCGTTCGCCGCGGGGTCTACTGGATGTAACGGGTGCTGGCGTCCTTCGTGCTCGATCCACGGCGGGTCGTCGGGATCGATCAGACAACGGCCCACCGTGACGAGCTTTCCCGCGAGGAAGCCGAGGTCGGTCTCCCAATCCTGGCCGTCCATCGCGACGGTGCTGTCGCGGCGCACGCGCCGACGCGCGTGGATGGTGAGGGCTGCGCGCAGCTTCGACTCATCGAAGTCGTCAGCACAGCGGGGGCAGGACGTGTAGACGGACTCGGGCGTCTTGCCCAGCAGTCCGCCGTGCGCGGCCTTGTGATAGCGCTCATCGACCCAGGCCCAGAGTCTGACGTTGAGGTCATGCAGCGTGGTCAGGCTGCCGGTGAACTGCAGACACTGTTCGCGCAAGGTGCGCCACACCCTCTCCATCTTGCCGCGCGCCGGAGCGTCATACGGGCGAGCGTGAATCAGCACACAACCCATGCGTGCGGTGGCGAGGGCGAGTGCCTGTCCGCGATACGTGGAGCCGTTGTCGAGGTACAGCGCGTCCGGCGGGCCGTGCCTTCGGACCGCGCGGACCAGCAGCTTGAGCATGTCGACCTCGCGCTCCTGGTGCATGGCCTCGATGGCGATGATGTAGCGGGAGGCGTCGTCGAGGATGGCGTGGATGCGGACGTTGGCGGGCTGCCCCTCGCCGAGCTTCAGAGCCCCGCCGTGGCAGACGTCGGCGTGCCAAAGGGCGCCGGGGCGATCGGCCTGCCAGCGAAGACGAACCTTGTTGCGGCCTGTGGCGTTGCGAGCGGCGATTCGATCCAGCCCGCGCTCGCGGAACATCCTGCGGACCGTGGTCGCGGACACGGCATCGGATTCCAGCATGCCGTCATCCTGCAGCGTCTCGAGGATCACCGGCACCGAGGTGCTGGGGTGCTCCCGTCGGACATCGACGAGCAGGGCCTTCTGCTCCTCGGTCAGGTGCCGACCTCTTCCGCGATCCTTGCGGGGCTTGGGCTTGAGTCCCTCGAGCCCCTCGGTCTTGTACTTGTGCAGCCACCGCTCGAGTGTCGGCACTGAATAGGTCCGTGCGCTGTGGCCGCGTGGCGTGCGGAAAAGCTTGCGTGACAGGGCGGCGAGCTCTTCGGTGAGCTCGCCGCGACTGAGCTCGCGCACGGTCAGAGGCCCGATGATCTGGCTGCGGAACAGCGCGATCGATTCGGCCTGGTCCTTGGGCTGGAATGCATCCATGGCGGATCCTTTCTGCGAGGCCTGGAGGCCTGTCGCAGAAGAGAGGCTGCCTGAAGCCGCTCCGCGCAGTAGCGATCCAACATGGTGGGGGCCCCGTTGCCCTCCGAAACGGATGCCTTGCCATCACGCAGCCAGCTCCGCTCCCCGTCGGAGTCGCATCTGCGGATCGCGCTCGTCGCCGGCTGCCAGGGCCAGCAGGGTCGTGGCGATGCGCTCGGCCTTCTGCCGCAGAGTCCAGCTCGAAGGCCACGGACGCACAACCGGGAACAGACCGCCTCCTTCGACCGCGCGAGCCCATCGACCAAGGCTCGGCCAGCCCTCGTCGAACGTGCTGCCCGGCGCTGTCTGCGCCCGGGTCTGCTGCAGGCTGCATCCGTGCACGCCGTAGGACCAGAACCCCGACGCGATCGCGTAGCCGCTGTAGTGCCTCAAGGGAACCACTCCGCGGGGAACGACCGTTACGGTGCGGCCACACCAGCGGCATCTGTACCGTCGAACGAGCAACACCAAGACGCCGCACGCTCCCCCGGGCTCCATTCGGCCCCGCAGTTGTCGCTCTCGGATCCCGTGCCCGACGAGCCCGAGGGCGCCGCCGACGGGATGACCGGCCCGGTCACAGTGAGGGCACCGCGCCGGCCTTGCCTGCTCGACGGATGGCAACCCCAGAAGCCAGCTCTTGACGTCGATGTCGCTATGAACGATCCCTGTCTTGCTCCGCCTCTTCAATCAAGTCCGGAGCACGACGGGAGGGGAACTGCCAAGTACACCTCCCGTCACCTACTTTGTGGCCGACGAATCGTCGATGCTCCTCCTCCATCCCCCTGCCG
>JAKLDZ010000599.1 GCA_022703255.1 Myxococcota bacterium
CGCCTCTCGAACGCCGCTTCAGTCCGGCTGGTGAAGCGTTCGCTGCGAGCCGTCGTTGTAGTAGTACTTCGAGAACCCGCTGCGCTCGAAGGTGAACGCGCCGAAGCCGTTGACCACGATGGCGAAGAGGCTCGCGGCCACGAAGGCCTTGCCGAACCTGCGTCCGCCGAGAGCGAGCAGCACGAGGAGCAGCACGGAGAAGTCGTTGGAGAAGCGGTAGCCGAACTGCATCCAGCCGCTGTTCTGGTAGAGCAGGTCCATGCCGAAGACGATCAGCACGCCGCTGGTGTAGACGAAGTACTGCCAGTTCCACTTCTTGGGCCAGAGCAGCCACAGGAGGAAGGGGGAGGTGAACCAGAGGGCGAGGCCGTGGGTGTTGATCTGGAACTTCGCGGGCACCTGGTGGAGCCAGGGGAGGCTGGTGAAGGCGACGGCGAGGTTGCGGGGGAAGTAGTGATAGGAGAACAGGCCCCACTTCTCGATGCGCGCGCGCCAGGCCACCGTGAGGTACTCGTGGCCGAACACGAACGGCTTGTGGAAGCGCGCGTAGTTGTACCAGAGCGCAAAGCCGATCGCCGCCGCCACCGGGATCAGGAACAGCCCCCAGAGCTTGAGCAGCTTCTTCAGATCGAGCGCTCGCCAGCCGTCGTACAGCAACTGCAGATCGCCACCCCGACGCGCCGGCAGCCCGTCGCGCATGCTCACCCGCAACGCCTCGAGCGCGAACACGACCCCGAGCAGCAGCATCGGCGTCCGCGTCAGCCAGGCGCAGCCGAGCATCAGGCCCGCGAGCAGCGGACGCTCGGCGTCGATGGCGAACAGCACGTAGGCCGCGCACAGCGCGACCCCCACGACGTGGGCTGCGAACCAGACCGTGCCCTGCTCGGCGGTGAACCAGTAGACGGTACCAAAGGCGAACAGCAGGGCGAGTAGCCAGTTGGTGCCCTCGCTGCGCGTGCTCTTGCCGGTGCGTCTGAGCTTCTCCAGCACGAGAAAGAGCAGGGCCGGGCCGAGTCCCGCGAGCCACAGGAACGCCTGGCCGTCGCGTACGTTCTCCACGAACCCGCCGATCTTCACCCAGGGCAGGAGCCACACCGCGGGGAACGGCGGGAAGCTCACGTACCACTTGCCGTTGAGCTCGGCGAAGTCGTTGCCCCCCGCGTAGGGCGGGGGAGGGTTGCGCAGATCGAGACGCCCGTGGAGCCACGAGTCCGCGACCAGGGCGAAGTGGTTGTACGGTGTGTGCTTGGTGATCCGGTCCCGTGCGGCGAACCCGAAGTACACCGCCGTGCAGATCACGTAGACCATCACGCCCAGCAGGACCCTTCGCCTGCGCGAGCCGGGGAGGAGCCAGGCCTTCATCCTTCGTGACCCGAACAAGATCTCAAGGAACCACCTTGCACGCGTAGTCTCCGAACGCGATCGCCGACCGCGTACACCTCACGTTCACCGTCCGCTTGCCGTTCGTGAACGAGATCGTCTGCCACACGGGCAGCCGCATCATCTCCGTCTTCGCCATGTCGCACTTCGGCTTGCCCTCGCAAGCCACCTCCTGCGCCATCGCGATGACCTCGGTGTTGTCGAGCACGACGTTCATCACCGACGCGATCGTGACCACGACGCACAGCAGGAAGACGATGCCTCGGACCACGTTCTTCTTCTGCTCGTTCATGCCTGCCCCTTTCCTTCCGGCGGCCGCGTCGGCGGCGCCCGCGCAGCCTACTCACCCCGGCCTCGCTTTTCCAGCGCACGCGAGGCGTGCGATGCCCGGGGGGCCGGGCCCGTTGGCCGGACAACGCCGGTGGGGTTTGCCGCTCCGGCTTTCGGGAGCTAGAGTGTCGCCCCCCATGACCCACCGCTTCGCCTACTCGGTCCACGACCTGCAGAACGCTCCCAAGGTCATCGACGCCCCGTTGCCGGCGGAGTGGCTGCGCGAGCTGCTGAACGACTGCGAGGCGGTGCCCTTCGACGACGAGCCCGGCCATCTCGAGGCGCGCCTCATGATGTCGGGCCGGGACGTGATCGTCCATGGACGGGTGCGTGCCGCCCTCGGCATGCCCTGCGGACGCTGTCTGAAGCCGATGCGGCTCGACATTGACACCGAGATCTCCCTGATGCTCAGCCCGGGCAAGGTGCAACACGCCCCCGTCGCGCCGAAGGGAAAGGGCAAGGACGCCCCGGAGGCCGAGCCCGCGAAGTCGAAACGCTCTGCCAGGGACGCCTCCAAGGGCGCCCCCAAGGCTCAAGCCCGTCCCGAAAAGTTCGCCGGCAAGGGCCGCTGGTCTCGCGACGGCCACCACGACGTCTACGAATTCGCCGAAGACGAAGCGGATTCCGACACCTACGACGGTGACGAGGTCGTCCTCGATCCCTTCGTCCGGGAGTGGATCCTGCTCGAGACCCCCATCTTCCCCTTGTGCTCGGAGGAATGTCCGGGTATCCGTCCTGACCCCCAAGCGCAGCGTGCGCCCGTCGAGCCCGCCCCGGTGGTGGACCCGCGGCTCCGCCCGCTGCTCGAGATCCAGAAGAAGAAGCTCTAAGGAGTTTGCCGTGGCAGTCCCGAAGCGACGTACCAGCCCCTCGAAGCGCAACATGCGACGTGCAGCGAACGAGAAGATCGTGGTCCCCAACCTCGTTCCCTGCCCGAAGTGCAGCGAGCCGATGATCCCCCATCGCGTTTGCCCCAAGTGCGGCCACTACAAGGGCCGCAAGATCGTGGACACCGGAAGCGAGCCGCAGGGCGAGTAGCCCCTCAACCCCGCCTCGCCGATCTCCGATCGTTGCGTTGAACGGTTCGACGTCTCTCCCTTCGTGACCCGATACAAAGGTCACGACGCGGAGTCTTGTCCGGCGCCGAACCCTTTGACCTCGTGCTACACACCCATACCGTGGTGTGTTGCATGTCGGTCGTCCTTTGCCCTGTCCCCCCCTTTGTGCGCTTCTCGCCC
>JAKLDZ010000006.1 GCA_022703255.1 Myxococcota bacterium
GCCCTTCACGTCGACATGCGCAACGATCAGTCCTTCCGGCTCTCCTGGAAGGAGGGCTCCGTCGTCTTGACCTCGGTCGATGTCGCCCGTCATCCGCAACGCACTGAGGCGCAGGACGGGTCACTTCGCTTCCCGGAGCTTGCGCGGACGGTGGAGCAGGAGTGGACCGCCCATGGACTCCATCGCAACACGAACGATCGAGCGATGGACCGGGCGGTGGTACACACGGGATCGTCGACGTCGTTCGAGGAAGTCATTGCGGTGATGGATGCGCTTCAGGCGCCGAGGCGCAGCGTGGAGGGAGAGGTCGCGCCGGCCCCGGCGTTCAGGTTGTCGTTCGCCGTGGACTGACGAATCGGGGCGCGTTTCCGGCGGGACAGCTCACGCGACAGAGGCGTCGCCGCGTCATCCTCCGGGACGGAACAGCAGCAGCTGGTAGCTCACGGTCACGGTCATGCTGCGGATCCCCGCGAGCTTGTGCTGCGCGGAATGGCGGGCCCCGCGATAGCTTCCCTGGAGCAGGTCGGCGAGCGCAGCGCCGTCGAGCTCATGAGAAGACCGAACGGTGTGCTCCTCGGCCTGCTCGAACAGGTCCTGCAGCGATGCTCGCGCCGACGCAGCCCGATCCTTGTCCACCGCGCGCCCGAGCAGAGCTTCGCGCAGCTCGGCCAGGTCATCGGGAGCGGGAACGACCAGGAGCAGGGCTCCATTGGCGCTCAGCACGCGGCGGAACTCGGCCGCGTTTCGTCGCGACGTGATCGACGTCACTGCGGAGAATACGCCGTCGAGCAGCGGGATTCTCCGATCCCCGTTGGCGACGATCCACCGCTGCGCCGGCCAGGCGCGCGCTGCGGCCTCCGCAGCGGGAGTGGAGATGTCGAGGCCCCAACCTTCGGCGCCGAGCCGCTCGCTCAGCTCATGCAACAGGAAGCCGTCGCCAGACCCGACGTCGAGTACCCTGCGCGCCGGGCCAAGGTACGGTTCGAGCAGCTCCGTCATCGCATCGAGCAGCGAGCTTCCGAGGCCTCTCTCCCAGCACCTGCGGCGAGCGATCACCGATTCCCGCGAATCGCCCGGGTGCAGCGACTTGCGGTCCTGGGGTTGCAGCAGGTTGCAGTAGCCGCTGCGCGCGACGTCGAATGCGTGTCCCCGAGGGCACAGCAGAGTGCGCGAGGACCATGGCATGGGAAGACCGCACCCGCGAACGGGACAGGAGAGCACGTCGGGAGGGGTCGAAGCACCTGAGCCAGTCACCATGACCTCGTGCGTCGAGCTGGGGATTCAGCGAGCGGTCGCCGGAGAGGATTGCGCTGCTGCGGAGATCTCCTCTGCGGCCTTGGCTCGCGACTCGGCAAGGCTGCGCAGGGCGGGATTGGAGAGCCTTGCAGCGGCTTGACGATACCGATGGGCGACCGACGACCAGAATGAGGGATCGGGCAGTCCTGGGGGAGACACCTGCTGGAGGATCGCGGCGTCGAGGGCGGCGATGGCGCCGATCTGACCTTGGGGATCGGCGGCAGCGACGGCATCGAGCGGCGCGGTGTCGCCCAGTCCGAGGGAGACCGCGGGGGCCTGCACCATCATCTCGGCAGCGTCCCTGGGGCCTCCGCGCAGCCCGAGGGACAGGGCGAGCATGAAGGCGTTGGTCGACGAGCTGTCGCCCGAGGCGCGAAGCGGAGCGGCGGAGGCGACGGCCTCGTCGAAGTCCACGGATCGCCAGTACCTGGTGCCGAGGGCCAGGCGCATGCGCACCACCAGGGAGCCGAGCTCGGCGGGAGGTTGCGCGAGCCCGTTGAGGGCCTGGCGCATGGGCGCGGGCACGCCGCGAGTCAGCAGCTGGTGGAACATGCCGGGGTCGCGGACCGAGTCTGCCGGGAGGATCATGCCGGCGTACCAGGTAGGGAGGCGCCCGGCGAGGCGCTGCTCCACGGTGGATGGAGAGGCAGCCTGCAGCGGCGGCAACGCGACCGCATCGAGCGCGTCGATACGTCGTCCCCCGAACATTTTCGACAGGAGCCCACGGGCCCGATCGACGCGCGCATCGGAGATCACGCCGACGGCGGCCAGGTCTCGAAGGCCCACGAGGGCGGCATCGCGCCCGCGGATCTTCCTCGGGTCGAGGGACTGCTCGAGGGATCCGAAGTAGGCGTCCTTCAGCTCCTGGTCCTTGGCGAACTCCTCGGGGAGCGGAACGGATCGCACGCCTTCGACGATGCGCATGTCGGCCATGCCGGCCTCGACGGCGACGACGCCGCGGGCGTAGGCGGTGAGGCCGGCGCCCTGGCGCGAGATCTCCTCCACGGCAGTTGCCTGGGAGGTCATCCAAAGCTTCATCGGTCCGCCGATGAATTCGGTCACGCGCTGCTTGTCGTGAGGAGGAGCGAGGGTGGGTTGCCCCTGCGCGGCCCTGCGGAGCCTGGATCCCAAGGCGAGAGCGAACAGCACGGGGCGCACCTCCTGCGAGGCCGTGGCCTTGGCGCCGAGCTCCGAGGCCACGAGCGCGTCCGCGCACTCGAACGGGGCCAGCTCGGCGCGCAACGCCCGGACGATTCCGGCGGGCAGCCCGGCGCAGGACTCGAGGGCGGCGAGCTTCGCGTCGCGCGCGAGCGGGTCATCCACCGCCATCGCCTCGTCGAGCAGACCGAGGCTCTCGGCGCGCGTGGCGCAGCTCTTGGGAGGCTTCGCCTTGTGGGAGACATAGCGCGCGCACGGCTTCGGCGCGGGAGGCACCGCGAGGGCATGAGGGTCGTCCTTTGCGGCCGGCTTGCGGAGCGGAGCGAGGACGTGCTTGGCGGGATCGAGAGGCGCAGGGACGATCGAAGGGATGGTTTCGCGCTGGAGGTTTGCCGGGATTGCGAACGGGTCCTTGGGTGCGGGCGCCGAGGGTGCGACGGCAGGAGGGGAAGCCACCGGGGCCACGTCGGTCTGCCCTGCCGGGGTCTGGGGGGCGGCCGGAGCCGCGGTGGCAGCGCATCCCGCGGAGAGGCAGGCGGCGATGATCCAAGCCGTCGAGCGCGCGACTCGGGGGACCCACGATTCGTAATACGACATGTTTGCTCCTTCGGCCGATCCGGGCGCGGAAGTGAATCCTCAGCGGTTCGCGGGCGCGGATCATACGCGAACGGCACATCTTCGCCAGCGCTCAGGCGTTGCGACGAAACGCGATCCGCTTCATGCCGGAGTCGGTAGTCAGGCCGATGACGCCCCGCTCCTGCAGCAGATCGAGCGCTCGTGCGACCTGGTCGCGCGGGACACCGAGCATGTCTGCGAGGCGAGCTTCGCGGATGACGGACCTTCGACTCGAGAGCAGGTCTTCGATCCGGCGCAAGAGGTCGGCGTCGGCGGAGTCGTCGAGGACCTCGGCGGCCTGGAAGGGCGCGCGCAGCAGCTTGCCGAAGACCTCGAGGCGCGCCGCCAGCAGCGCGCACTCGCGGATTGCATCTTGTGGCGACTCCTCGGCCCGACAGGCGTGGGCGAAGGATTCGAAGGCCGCGAGGACCGCGACGTCTTCGGCCAGAAGCCAGGCAACAGACACCTGATCGACGCTATCCACGATGGTGGCGGCTGCGGCGGGCAGGGGGTTGCTCTGCTCACGGAGCATCAGGGCGCGCGTTGCCTGCTTGCTCGCCACGGCCCGCGCGAGTCGTTGGGCAAGGGCCTTGACGCTCCCGCCGTGGGCGCCGTTGGTCGCCTCGATGTGAACCCGGTGCTTCTCCACGCCGAGCTCGAGCATCGCCACCGTCGCCCCCTCGCCTTCCGTGCGCAAGGAACGTGTCCGCACCTCGGCGACCGTGACTCCGTGCGCTGGAGTCCCCGAGGAAGCGAGGGTATCCAAAGCGAGGTGAACTGCGGCGCGGGCGATGGATGCGCGGCTCTCGAGGGTGCGATCGAAGATCGTCGCGCGCTCGCGCAGCAGGTGCTGCTCGAAGGCATCCGGTGCGGGGGGCGACGGGGGCGCATCCAGGCTCGGGGCTTCGGCGGTCGCGGTATCCGTGCCGATGCGCGAGGCCATCCACCGCAGGATCTGCCTGGGAGTGCGGCAGGTTTGCGCATCGACGGCGCCGCTGATTTCGGAGCCGGGCACCGGCCAGGTGAGGAAGGGGGGCTCGATTCCGGCCTGACTCCACATCGGACGCATTCGCGCGGAGCACAGGGCGAGGGCTTCGGCCGGGGAGATGCCACGCAGACGGATGGGGGGCTCGAGACGATCGCGGATTTGCTGCTCGAGCCTGTCGCGGATCTCGGGCCAGACGCTGGTCTGGCACATGACGATCATGACGAGTCTGGCGCGTTGGTGGAACAGCTCGACGAGGGCGGCGAAGAGCTGGCGCGGGGCTTCGACACCGAGCCGTCGCACCCCCTCGAGCTGATCGAATCCGAGCACGAGCGGGGTGTTGGGGCAGTTGCACAACGAGGTGAGCACGCGAAACGCCCGGTCCTCGTTGTCGATGCACGGCGGGAATCCCCATCGCGACAGATCGCGATCGTCGAGCATGGCGCCGCGCAGCCACGACAACGCCGCGGCTCGCGTGGGCTCCGCCGGAAGACGGGCAAGGATGCGCCACACGTCGGGATCGATCCGCTGCAAGTCGGCCCAGGAGCGGGCGCGATCGGCCACGATGGGACCGGCTTGATCCCAGTCGGAGACGGCGCGCTGGACGAAGCTTGCGAGGAAGCGAGGAACGCGCTCCGCGCACCAGTCGGGGTAGCGTCCTTCGCGGCCGGCGAGGTGGGCAACCGCGCCTGCGAGCACGAGCCAGCCCAGTCGCTCCAGGGGGCTGGCGGGCTGCTCGCCGAAGGGATCGATGTAGGGGAGCGGGTTGGAGAGCGAGACCGCGGCCTCGCGGTAGATGTGTCCGAAAGGGCGTCCCGGGTCGCGCAGCGGAGCGATGGATGCGAGCGCGATGGGCAGGTCGGTGCGCCAGCTGTCCTCCGCGAGCTTCCGGAGTCTCCACAGCAAGTGGGTCTTGCCTTCTCCCGGATCGCCGAGGATGACCTGGATGCGGGGGCGCGCCTCCAGGCGCACGCGCTCGATGAGCTCGCGCATCTTCCGGAAGGGCGCGGCGTGCAGGTCGGGAACGTCGACGGGGACCGTGTCGTGGGGATCGCGCACGGTGCTTTCGGCGAACGGGTTGGGGGACCGCCGCAACGCCGTCCTCAGTGCCTCTTCGTTTCCTTCGGGTCCCGCCACCGCATCTCCTACCGCAGCGCTGCGTAGTACAGCAGCCCGCGATCCGGATGCGAGATGCCGTCCGATGGGGCCTCGATGCTCATCGGGTCGTTGGCGATCTTGAGGTCGATCCGGAACCGGCGCTCCAGGGAGAGCAACACCCGGTCGAGATCGGCGCGCAGGAAACCGGGCAGGCTTCTTCGGACGTGGGGGATCGGCACCAGTCCATCGAGGCGGTGTTCGCGGTCGAGGGCGAGGAGGGTATCGACGACGACGGGTTCGAGGTCATCGAGGTTGGCACGGGACGGCGCCTGCTGCGGCGGCGACGGCTGTGCGACGAGGCGTTCCAGCGCATCGAGTCGCGACTCGAGCACCTCGATCCTGCGCAGCAGCACGGCCCGGGTGGGCTCGCCGGAGGTGCTTGGGGCGCCGCGAGCTGCGGGCTTCTTGGCGGGGGAGCTGGTGCGTGAGCGGCTCATGCCGTTGTCAGAGCGAGAACCACTTGGGGACCACTACGACGTAGTCGTCGGTGCCCGGCAGGCTGGTGGTGGTAAGCCCACGACGCTCGTCTTCGTCGCGGTCGTAGCCGATGACGGTGCCGTTGCCGAGGGCGACGTTCTTGTCGATGATCGCGTTCTTGATCCTGCAATTGCGACCGATGGAGGTTTCGATGCGGGAGCCTCCGGCGATCGATCCGCCGAGGAGGACGGAGCTGTCGATGGTGGTGTAGCTGTGGATGTAGGTTCCGGCGGAGAGGACGGAGTTGCGCACGGAGGCCCCGCTGATGATCACTCCGTCGGAGACGATCGAGCTGATCGCTTCGCCGACCCGTCCCGGGGCGTCGTGAACGAACTTGGCGGGGGGGAAGTGCTGCGGGTTGTTGAACAGCGGCCACCGCTCGCCGTAGAGGTTGAACTTCGGGCGGGTGGCCACCAGATCGAGGTTGGCGAGCCAGAACGAGTCGATCGTTCCGACGTCACGCCAGTAGTCGGAGTCGCTCGCCCGGCTCACGAGCTGACGGGTTCGCACGCCGTTGGCGGTGACGTACTCGTTCTCCTCGATGCGGTTGTGCTCGGAGAAGTCGAAGGCGTAGACGGGCTGTCCGCGGGACACCATTGCGGGGATGATGTCGCGACCGAAGTCGTTGAGGTGATGGCGGAGGCATTCTGGCAGGACTTCGGCTTCGAACAGGTAGATCCCCATCGAGGCGAAGCACTGGTTGGTGCCCGGGATGGTGCGAGGCTCACGGGGTTTCTCCTCGAAGCCCGTGACGCGACCGCTGGCGTCGGTCTCGATCACGCCGTAGCTCTCGCGCGCCAGATCCGCATCGACCCGGACCGCGCCGACCGTCATGCAGGCACCACGCTCGGCGTGGAAGCGCTCCATGATGCGGTAGTCCATCTTGTAGATGTGATCGCCGGCGAGGACGAGGACGCGGCTGGCGTCGTTGCGCTCGATCAGGCCCATGTTCTGCCGGATCGCGTCGGCGGTGCCCTTGTACCACTGATCGCCCATCTGCATCTGGGCGGGCACCTCGTCGATGAACTGGCCGAGACGCCGCGACAAGAAGTTCCAGCCGGCCTTGAGGTGGTTGCTCAGCGAGTGGGACTTGTACTGCGTGAGCACGTAGATGCGTCGGATTCCCGAGTTGATGCAGTTGGACAACGAGAAGTCGATGATGCGGTACACGCCTCCGAACGGGACCGCCGGCTTCGCACGCACGTCGGTCAGGGGCCTGAGCCTCTCACCCATTCCTCCGGCCATGATGACCGCAACCGTACCCTCGGACATTCGGGTCTCCTTGAGACGGACCCATCATAGCCCAAGGCGCGGGGGCGGGCGAAGGGCGCAGGCTTTGGGGGCACGATTCGGGGACGCGAGGCTGCCCTTCCTCGGACGCCGCTCCGACGCTATACCTGCGCGGTGCCCGTACTCGTAGCATCCGATCTGCAGAAGGCTTTCGGTCCCCAAATCGTGCTCGACGCCGTCGCGCTCTCCATCGAGGAGGGCGAGCGCATCGGGTTGGTGGGCGTTAACGGTTCGGGCAAGTCCACGCTTGCGCGCATCCTGGCCCTGGCGGACCAGCCCGACAGCGGGTCCATTGCGGTCCGCTCCGAGGCACGGGTCGCCTACCTGCCCCAGGAGCCAACCTTCGATCCCGATCGGTCCGTGCGCCAGATCGCCGCGGAGGGGCTTGGGGCGTGGACCGAGGCGCGCGATCGTCACGACGCCGCGGTGGCATCGCTCTCCTCGGGTCGGGGCGACACGGCGGCGTTGGTGGAGCAGCAGGCGCGCGCCGCGGCCGACGTGGAGCGGCTCGGCGGCTGGGAGCGGATGTACCAGGTCGAGGCGGTGCTCGGACACCTCGGCTTGCGCGACCCCGAAGCCCTCGTGGCGACCCTCAGCGGCGGTGAGCTGCGCCGTCTTGCCCTGGCGCGCATCCTGGTCGCGCGGCCGGATCTGGCCATTCTCGACGAGCCCACCAACCACCTCGACGTGGAGACGATCGAGTGGCTGGAGCGCTACCTGATCGAGGAGCATCGAGGGGCATTGCTGCTGATCACGCATGATCGATACGTGCTGGATCGCGTGGCGCAACGCACGCTGGAGCTCGATCGGGGACGGCTCTTCAGCTACGACGGGGGCTACGAGGACTACCTCGAAGCCAAAGCGGAGCGGCAGGGGCTGGAAGCGAGGACCGAGTCGAACCGGCAGAACTTCCTGCGCACGGAGCTGGAGTGGCTGGGGCGCCAGCCCAAGGCGCGTACGACCAAGCAGAAGGCGCGGATCCAGCGCGCGATCGAGGCCCTGGGCACCAGCGCGCCCCCGGCCGAACGCCGCGTCGCGCTGTCCCTGGACGGTCCACGCACCGGAAAGACGATCCTCGAGCTTCACGATCTGCGGCTGCGACTCGGAGACAAGCTGCTCATCGACGGGGTCACGCTGCTGCTCGGCAAGGGGGAGCGCATCGGGATCGTGGGTCGCAACGGCACGGGCAAGACCTCGCTGCTGCGAACCATTCTGGGTCAGCTTCAGCCCGAATCCGGCTCCGTGGTCGTGGGTGTGAACTCGAAGCTGGCGTACTTCGACCAGGCGCGCACGGGCCTCGACGACGCCCGTTCGATCCACGACAACGTGGGCGAAGGACGCAAGACGATCCAGGTGGCGGGCAAGCCCGTGGAGGTGACGTCGTACCTGGGCCGCTTCCTGTTCGACGCTTCGAAGCAGCGTCAGCCCGTGGGCTCGTTGTCGGGCGGGGAGAGGGCGCGCGTTGCGCTGGCGATCCTGATGCGCGACGGCGGCAACGTGGTGATGCTCGACGAGCCGACGAACGATCTCGACGTGGCGACGCTGTCGGCGCTCGAGCAGATGCTGGTGGAGTCCGACGGCACGGCGTTGGTGGTGACGCACGATCGGTGGTTTCTTGATCGGGTAGCGACCTCGTTGCTGGTGTTCGAGGGGGATGGCAAGGTCGTGTTGTATCCGGGCAACTACGAGACGTGGCGGCGTCTCAAGGCGGAGCAGACCGCACGCGAAGCGGAGGCCCTCGCGTCACGCTCGGCGTTTGCGCAACCGTCGCCCTCGGTCCGCCCCCCGAAGCCCAAGAGCGCGAAGGCGCTGACCTGGTCCGAGGCGCGCGAGCTCGAAGGAATCGTGGACCGCATCGAGCAGGCGGAAGCGCAGGTGAGCGCGTTGGAAGAGCAGCTCGCGGATCCCACACTCTACAGTCGTCGGGCAGGTGAAGTCGCCGGACTCAAGACCTCTCTCGAGCACGCAAAGAGCCTCGCCGGAAGCCTCACGGCCCGCTGGGAAGAGCTCGAGGCCAAGGCCCAGGGATAGGCGGCAGCGCGCGCGCTTCGCGCCATCGAATCGCCGCAGGCGGTCCGACCTCTTCGAACTGCCCCGGACTCTTCGGGTGATCACTCAGGGGTCGTAGCCCAGGTTCGGGGCGAGCCACTGCTCGACTTGCGCCGGGGTCATTCCCTTGCGACGCGCGTAGTCCTGGACCTGATCGCGCCCGATGCGTCCCACGTTGAAGTACCGCGCATCGGGATGGGACAGGTAGATCCCGCTCACGCTCGCGGCCGGGGACATCGCGAAGCTCGCCGTCAGGTGGATCCCCGAAGCCTGCGCGTCCAGCAGACGGAACAGCGTGTCCTTCTCGGTGTGGTCAGGGCATGCCGGATACCCGAAGGCCGGCCGGATTCCGCGGTATCGTTCGGCGATCAGGTCTTCGTTGGACAGGCTCTCCGCGCCGAAACCCCACTCCCTGCGAACCCGCTCGTGCAGCCACTCCGCCGCCGCCTCGGCCAGCCGATCGGCCAGGGCCTTGGTCGCGATCGCACGGTAGTCATCGTGCTCCTGCTCGAACCGGTGCACGAGCGCGTCAGCGCCGATTCCCGCCGTGACGGCGAACGCGCCCACGTGATCCAGGCGACCCGATGAGATGGGTGCGACGAGATCGGCGAGGCACTGGAACGGCGCATCGTCGCTCTTCTGCTGTTGCTGGCGAAGCATGGGGAAGCGCGCGATCGGCGTGCGATCGACGGCTGTCTCGTAGAGCACGATGTCGTCGCCGTCGGCATTCGCGGGCCAGAAGCCATAGACGGCCCGGGCCGTGAGCAGCTTCTCCTCGACGATGCGGTCGAGCAACGCGCGCGCCTGCGCGTACAGGTCCCGGGCCGCCTCGCCATAGCGCGGGTGCTCGAGAATCTGCGGGTATCGTCCCTTGAGCTCCCAGGCGGTGAAGAAGAAGGTCCAGTCGATATACCGCGCCAGCTCAGCGAGCGGGATCTCCTCCACGACACGACTGCCCACGAATGACGGATCCGGCAGGTCCGCGTCGCTCCAGGAGAGCCGCAGGCCGTGTGCACGCGCGCGAGCGAGAGGGACGAGCGGCTGGCTCAGCTTGCGAGCGTGCTGCTCGCGGAGCCGGTTCTGCTCGGAGCGGTTGGCCTCGACGAAGTCGTGGCGCCGGACGGGATCGAGCAACGAGCTCAGCACACCCGCAGCGCGCGACGCGTCGGGAACATGCACAACGGGCTCGCCGTACTCCGGGGCAATCTTCACAGCGGTGTGCTGCCGGCTGGTGGTTGCGCCTCCGATCAGCAGCGGGAGACGCATGCCCAACCTCTTCATCTCCTTTGCCACGTGGGCCATCTCGTCGAGCGAGGGGGTGATCAGCCCGCTCAATCCGATGGCGTCCACGCGCTGATCGACCGCGGCGCGCAGGATGGCATCGGCCGGCACCATCACCCCGAGGTCGATCACGGTGTAGTTGTTGCACTGCAGGACAACACCAACGATGTTCTTGCCGATGTCGTGGACATCGCCCTTGACCGTCGCGAGCAGGATCTTGCCCTGCGCGCGGCGTGCACCCCGAGCGTCCTCGGCGTGCAGGTGAGGAAGCAGGGATGCGACCCCCTTCTTCATCACGCGCGCGCTCTTGACGACCTGGGGAAGGAACATCTTTCCGGCGCCGAACAGCTCCCCGACGGCCTTCATGCCGTCCATCAGAGGCCCTTCGATCACTCGCAGCGCGTCTCCCAGCTTGCCCCGCGCTTCCTCCACGTCGGCGCCCACGTGCTCGTCGATCCCCTGCACCATCGCGTGGATCAGACGCTCTTCGACCGGAGCATTGCGCCACGCGAGATCCTGTTGCCTGCGGTCGGCCGTCCCCTTCACCCGCGCCGCAAGCTCGACCAGCCGCTCGGTCGCGTCGGGTCGGCGCGCCAGGATGACGTCCTCCACGCGCTCGAGCAGGTCCGAGGGGATCTGCTCGTACAGCGCGAGCTGTCCGGCATTGACGATCCCCATGTGCAGGCCTGCGCGGATCGCGTGATAGAGGAAAGCCGCGTGCATTGCCTCCCGCACGACGTCGTTGCCGCGGAAGGAGAACGACAGGTTGCTGATGCCGCCGCTGACGAGGGTGCCCGGGCAACGCTCGCGCAGCCGGCGTGTCGCCTCCAGGAAGGCGACCCCGTAGTGGTCGTGCTCCTCGATGCCGGTCGCCACGGCCAGCACGTTGGGATCGAAGACGATGTCGCGCGGCTCGAAGCCAGCGCGATCGATCAGCAGACGATAGGCGCGCTCGCACACGGCCACCTTGCGATCGGGCGTATCGGCCTGTCCGGTCTCGTCGAAGGCCATCACCACGACCGCTGCGCCGTACCTGCGCACACGGCGGGCCTTGTCGAGGAAGGCGTCTTCGCCTTCTTTCAGGCTGAGCGAGTTGACGATCCCCTTGCCTTGAAGACACTGCAGGCCCGCCTCGAGCACCGACCAGCGTGAGCTGTCGAGCATGATGGGCAATCGTGCGATTTCGGGCTCGGAGGCGAGGTGCTGCAGGAACGTCCGCATCGCCTGCTCTGCGTCGAGCATCGCCTCATCCATGCAGACATCGAGGATGTTCGCTCCCCCACGAACCTGGTCGCGAGCGACCTGCAGCGCCGCGGCGTAGTCGCCGTCGAGAATGAGACGCGCAAAGCGCTTCGAGCCGGTCACGTTCGTGCGCTCGCCGATCATGATGAAATTGCTGTCGGGCCGGATGACGAGCGGCTCGAGTCCTGCGAAGCTGGGGGCGTCAGACTGGGGCGGAACCCGCCTGGGGGGCAATCCCTGCACTGCGGTGGCGATGGACCGGATGTGATCCGGGGTCGTGCCGCAACACCCGCCGACGAGATTGACCAGCCCCGCCTCTGCAAATTCCCGAAGTAGCAAGGCGGTCTCCTCGGGCCGCTCGTCGTACTCTCCGAAGGCGTTGGGAAGACCGGCGTTGGGATAGCAGATCACCGGACAAGCCGCGACGGAGGCGAGCTCGGCGAGCCACGGTCGCATCTCCCTCGCTCCGAGGGCGCAGTTCAACCCAATGGCCGCCGGACGCACGTGTGCGACGGAAATCCAGAACGCCTCGATGGTCTGTCCGGAGAGCGTGCGACCACTGCGATCCGTCACCGTCATCGAGAGCAGAACCGGAATCCGCCTGCCCGTCTCTTCGAACACCTGCTCGATCGCCAGGGCACACGCCTTGAGGTTGAGCGTGTCGAAGACCGTCTCCGCGAGCAGCGCGTCGCAGCCCCCGTCGAGCAGTCCCCTCACCTGCTCTGCGTAGGCCTCTCGAACCTGATCGAACGTCACCGCCCGAAAGGCAGGATCCTCCACCCTCGGAGAAATGGACAGCGAACGATTCGTCGGGCCGATCGAACCAGCCACCCACCTCGGCCTGTCCGGCGTACGAACCGTCCAGGCGTCGGCCACCTTCCGCGCCAGCCGCGCCGCTTCCACGTTGAGCTCGTATGCGAGGGACTCCGTTCCGAAGTCCGCCTGGGAGATCGACGTGGCGTTGAAGGTGTCGGTTTCGATCAGGTCCGCGCCGGCCTCGAGGTACTCCTCGTGGATCGCCGTCACCACGTCGGGACGTGTGAGCACCAGCAGGTCGTTGTTTCCTTTGAGCTCGCGCGGGTGCTGCGCGAATCGCTCGCCGCGGTAATCGCCCTCCTGGAGACGACGGCGCTGGATCATCGTTCCCATGGCACCGTCGAGCACCAGGATGCGCTGCTCCAGCGAACGTTCGAAACCGCGGTCCGAGGCTGCCACCATGATGTTCTTTCGTCCTTCCCGATCGATCCAGCGCCACTCTCATGCCGCGCTGGGACGACGGACGCAATACGCGGAGCTCGGTCCGTTCGCGTCGGACACGATGGGCGCATGCCGACCCGTTCGCTGTGTTCTGGTCTCCGGCCCGGTTGACACGCGCCTGCCCTTCTCCAACGTTCGTTCGCGTGGCCGGGGCACGAAGGACGCAGTGTCCCTCGTGTCGCCGTGCCCTCATGTCCCGGCCGCGAACATGTCATCCTCTGCAAGCCCACGACGTTGGCTCCTGGTGCCGCTGCTGCTCGCGGGAATCCACGCCGCTTGCTCCGGCAGCAGCTGTGCTCAGTCCGCACGGGTGTCCCAGGTCTCGAAGAAGCCTGCCCCGACTCCGGGTCCCACGCCGGACCGTCGCGGTGACCCCACCACCGCCCCTCCGGTTCTTGACGCATCGCTTGAGCAACCATCGGTCGGCGCATCCCGGCTCACGGTACTGACACCCCGGATTCTCGAGCTCGAGCTGGTCACCACGATGGGACGTGGTCGCTCACCCGAGCGATGGGACTTCGTCCACGGCACCAAGGCCGAGCTCCCGGGTCCGGAGCGGTTCGCCGTCACCGCGGCGGGGCAGTCGGTGCAGGTTTCGCGCGTAGGATTCCGTCGTCGCGCGACCTATGCGCCTCTGCACCACAGGGACTTGCGCATCTCGAACCGCCTGTACCTGGAGATCGCCAGGCCACTGCCCGACGGTGTTCACGTCGAGGTGAAGAACCCGGACGGGGCGGTGTTCGGCGAAGCGACGCGATTCGAAACGGATCTGGCGCCGATGCGCCAGAGTCCGGCGGTCCACGCGAGTCAGGTGGGCTACGCACCGGACTGGGTCAAGAAGGCCTTCGTCGGCTACTACCTGGGCACCCTTGGTGAGCTCGAGATCAAGGAATCGTCGTTCTGGCTCGTCGATGCCACCTCCGGAGAGCGGGTTTTCCATGGCCGGCTGACGCCGCGTCGCGAGGGGGGGCAGCCGTATGCGACGCCGCCCTACCAGAAGGTACTGGAGGCAGACTTCTCTGCGTTCCATCGACCGGGCCAGTACGTGCTGGTCGTTCCAGGCGTGGGAGCCTCGTATCGATTCCGGATCGACGAGGGCATCTCCGCGGTAGTCGCCCGCACGTACGCTCTCGGGCTGTATCACCAGCGCTGCGGCGCCGACATCGGTCTGCCCTTCACTCGATTCGCCCACGCCCGATGTCACACCGACTCAGTGGAGATCCCGTCGTCGGGCAACGCCAAGGTGCGCGAGAGGCTGCTCGGCTTCACGCAGGGAGCAGAGAAGAACCCGCGTCACACCGCACCGATTGTCAAGGAGCTCGACGCCGACCTCTATCGTTTCGCGCGGACGGGGAAGGTCGACGTGAGTGGAGGACACCACGACGCTGGGGATTACGGGAAGTACACGTTCAACAGCGCGCAGCTGGTGCATGAGCTGGTCTTCGCCGCAGATGCCTTTCCCGGGGCGGCGACGCTGGACAACCTCGGACTGCCGGAGAGCGGGGACGGCCTGTCCGACCTGCTTCAGATCGCGCGCTACGAGGCGGAGATGCTCGCGAAGCTGCAGGACTCCGACGGCGGATTCTACTACCTGGTCCACCCGAAGGACCGCCCCTACGAGGACGACGTGCTTCCCGAGCGCGGGGATCGGCAGGTGGTCTTCCCGAAGAACACGATCGCCACCGCCGCGGCCACCGCGGCCCTCGCGCAGACGGGATCTTCACCGGGATTCAAGAGAGCATTTCCCGCGGATGCCGCGCGCTACCTCGCCGCTGCGCGGAGGGGCTGGGACTTCCTTCGGGTTGCGCGCAGCCGGTTCGGCGGAGACGGCTCGTATCAGCGCATCGGGCACTACGGCGACGAGTTCATCCACGACGATGAGCTGGCGTGGGCGGCGACGGAGCTGTTCCTCGCCACGGGAGACAAGTCGATCCACGAGTGGCTGCTGCAGGCGTTCCATCCCGACGATCCCGGGACCGTGCGATGGACGTGGCAAAGGATGTTCGAGTCCTACGGCGCGGCCATCCGCAGCTACGCTTTCGCGGCACGGACAGGGAGAGTTGCGGAGCGCGATCTCGACGCAGGTCATCTCGAGCGGTGCCGAGCGCAAGCGGTCCTGCGCGGCCGGGATCTGGTGCGATGGGCGGAAGAAAACGCCTACGGGACCAGCTTCCCCGAGCCGACCAAGCGGTTCCGCACCGCCGGCTGGTACTTCTCGGCGGCCAATGCCTTCGATCTCGCCGTAGCCTACGAGATCGACCCCAAGCCCGACGTGCTCGCGGCGATAGCCACGAACGTGTCCCACGAGCTCGGAGCCAACCCTCTCGACCTCGTGTTCCTCACGGGGTTGGGTTGGCATCGGCAGCGAGAGATCGTGCATCAGTTCGCGCACAACGACCGGCGCGTCCTGCCGCCGTCGGGCATTCCGTTGGGGAGCGTTCAGGCGGGGCCACCTTGGTTGGGGCCCTATGGCGGTGAGCTCCGCGAGCTGTCGTTTCCGCGCGACGACGACGAGCAGTTGCCGTATCCCATTTACGATCGCTGGACGGACGCCCACAACGTGACGACCGAGTTCACGGTGGACACGCTCGGCAGAGGGCTTGGAGCCGGCGCATTTCTCATGGCGCGAGGGGCCATGAAGTCTCAACCCTGGCGGTCGGCAACGGCGAACATCGTGGTCCAGACGTCGGGTGCCGACGCAACTGCGTTGTCGGCGCGACTCGATGTCGAGGGGATGGCTGTCGAGCAGGCTCAGGTGGTCTGGGAGGCGGCGGGGCTGGAGCCGCGCTTCGGTGCCCCGTCGGTGGAGTTCCCCGATGGAAAGGGGGCGACGTGGCTCGAGGCGGAGGCGGTGTGGCCCGACGGCAGGCGTGTTGCTGCGGTATTGGACCTGCCCAGCGGGAGGAGGTGAAGGCTCGTTGAGAAGGGGCGTGGCGGACGGGTACGAGTCCCGGGTTGGCCGTTCGCGCACGAGGGCGAAGATGGGCGAATCGTGCGGAGTCGGAGGCCCGGGGGAGAGGCCTGGGAATGTGCGGGATTGCGGGGCTGCTGGGACTCGACGGGGAGAGCTCGGACGCGAGTGCCTTGCAGAGGATGATCGGAACGCTCGGCCACCGCGGGCCCGATGCTGCGGCAACCCTCGTCCAGGGGCCAATCGGCCTGGCTCACGCCAGGCTGAGCATCGTCGATCTGAGCGGTGGCGCCCAGCCGATGAGCAACGAGGACGGCACCGTGTGGGTCGTGTTCAACGGCGAGCTGTTCAACCATGTGGAGCTGCGGGAGCGGCTCCTCGCGCGCGGGCACCGCTTCCGCACCCGCTGCGACACGGAAGTGCTCGTCCATGCGTACGAGGACTTCGGGGAAGCGTGCGTCGAGCTCTTCAACGGCCAATGGGCGTTCGGCCTCTGGGACGCCCGAGAGGGAAAGCTCGTTCTCAGCAGGGACCGTCTGGGCGTGCGACCTCTCTATTACTCGCGAAGCGCCCGCCGGTTCGCCTTCGCCTCGGAGATCAAGGCGCTGTTTGCGCTGCCCGAGACGGCGCGGGAGCTCGATCTGCGCGGACTCGATCAGCTGTTCACGTTCTGGTCGGTCGTGCCGCCGCGCACGGTCTTCCGGGACATCCTGCAGGTTCCGCCGGGCCATACGCTCGTGGTGACGAGGGCGCGTTCGAGGCTGGAGCGGCATTGGGAGAGCTCCTACGCTCCAGAGGAGTCGGTCTCCGAGGGCGAGCATGCCGAGCGGCTGCGGGACGCGCTGGTCGAGGCCACCCGGATTCGACTGCGGGCAGACGTCCCGGTCGGGGCGTATCTCAGCGGAGGACTGGACTCGGCGGTCGTAGCGGCGGTCGTGCGGCAGCACACGGGGGCACGGCTTCGGACGTTCTCGGTGGGGTTCGAGGATGCGGCCTACGACGAGACGGGGTTTCAGCAGCAGGTGGTCCGGCACCTGGGGGTGGAGCACGCGCATCTGCGGTGCACGGAGCAGGAACTGGGAACGGTCTTTCCGCGCGTGGTATGGCACGCCGAGTCACCCACGGTGCGATGCGCACCGGCGCCGATGTTCTTGCTGTCGAAGCTTGCACACGAATGCGGCTTCAAGGTCGTCCTCACGGGAGAGGGCTCGGACGAGGTGCTCGGCGGATACGACATCTTCAAGGAGGCGAAGATTCGACGCTTCTGGGCTGCCCATCCGAACTCGAGGCTGCGTCCTCTGCTGCTGCGCAGGCTCTACCCTTACATGACAGCCTTGCACGCACAGCCGGACGAGTTCCTGCGGAGGTTCTTCCACGTCCGACCGGAGGACCTCGACAGCCCGTTCTTCTCGCACCTTCCGAGGTGGAGCGTGACCGCGGGAATCAAGCGCATGTACTCGGGCGCGGTGCAGTCGGCACTCGATGGCTTCGATGCCCGGGACGAGCTGCGCGCAGCGCTCCCCGAGGGGTACGAGCGATGGGACCCGTTCCAGCGGGCGCAGTTTCTCGAGATGGGCCTTCTGCTGCCCGGATACCTTCTCTCCACCCAAGGGGATCGAATGGCCATGGCCCACTCGGTCGAGGCTCGCCACCCCTTCCTGGATCCCGGCGTGGTCGAGGTCGGCTCGCGCATTCCCTCGCGCCTCAAGATGCGCGCGCTCGACGAGAAGTACCTGCTCAAGAAGGCGGTGTCGGACCTGATTCCGCCGTTCCTCATGAGCCGCCCGAAACAACCGTACCGCGCTCCGGACGTTGGGCCGTTTTTCGTCGCGCACGAGGGCCGCGCCCGCTTCGCCTGGGTCGATGACGTCTGCTCGGAGCGAAGCATCGAGAGGGCGGGCGTGTTCGACCCCGTTGCCGTGTCCAGACTCCTTTCCAAGCTCCGGCGCGAGCAGGCGGTCGGCGCGAGGGATGGCATGTCGCTGGTGGCGGTCCTGTCCACTCAGCTTCTCGTGGAGCACTTCATCCAGCGGAGTCCCAAGGCAGGCCCGGCGCTCTGATCCGTTCCAACGCTCGTCGGCGGAGACCTACCCATGCACAGCCCCTTCTCACGAGACATGCTTTTGATCGACCCAGCAGTCGAAACCCGGCGAATCGTCGCGTCGATCACCGAGTCGGTCTTCGGCTTCCTGCGGCGCAGAGGCGCGGTCGTCGCGGTCTCGGGCGGCATCGACTCCAGCGTGGTTGCCGCGCTGTGCGTTCGCGCTTTCGGCCGCGAGAGGGTGCTGGCCTTGATGCTGCCGGAGTCCGAGTCCTCCGACGACACCCGGCGGATGAGTCGTTTGCTGGTAGACTCGCTGCGGACTCCGTTCGTCGAGGAGGACATCTCCCCGGCGCTGCGCGCAATCGGCTGCTACTCCCGGCGCGACGAGGCTGTCAAGGCGGTGATACCTGCGTACGGCCCGGGCTGGACGTGCAAGCTGGTGCTCCCTCCGTTGCTGCTCGACGGCGAGCGGCTTCGGGTCTTCTCGGTGGTTGCGCGGTCCCCGCACGGGGTGGAGACGACGGCGCGGCTGACGCCCGAGGCGTACTTCGGAGTGGTGGCCAGCACCAACTTCAAGCAACGGACGCGCAAGATGCTGGAGTACTATCACGGCGATCGGCTGCACTTCGCGGTGGCCGGGACCGCGAACCGGCTCGAGCACGAGCTCGGGTTCTTCGTGAAGAACGGCGACGGCTCCGCCGACTTCAAGCCGATCGCGCACCTGTACAAGACCCAGGTGTACCGGATCGGCAGGTACCTCGAGCTGCCCGAGGAGATCCTGGGGCGCGCCCCGACGACCGACACGTATTCTTTGTCGCAGAGTCAGGAAGAGTTCTACTTCTCGATTCCGTACGAGCAGATGGATCTGTGTCTGTTTGCGAGGAATCACGATGTTTCGGCGGGCGATGCAGCGGAGGCCATCGGGCTCACGCGCGATCAGGTGGAGCGGGTGTATCGCGACATCGACGCGAAGCGCGCGCAGGCGCGCTACCTGCTCGCCCAGCCCGAGCTGGTGGACCCGGGCGTGGGAGGGCGGTAATGGGATTGCACCGGATGGCCCCGCCGTGTCCGGAGCAGCAGGGCTTCCTGGACTCCGGTGCTTCGCGCATCTACTGGGTCCGGCACCCTTCCCCCGGGCCCCCGAAGGCCCGGGTCGTCCTCGCCGGACCCTTCGGACTCGAGCGCGAGACGTCGTACATCACCTGGGTCCGTTGGGCCCGCACCCTCGCGTCGCGCGGTTTCGAATGCATCCACTTCGACTTCGCCGGGCACGGCGAGAGCGAAGGCTCATTCGAGGACTTGTCCCTGTCCGATTGGTCCTCGGACCTCAGCACCGTGGTCGCCCGGGCTGCGCAGGGGTTCGACGGACCGTTGTTGCTGTGCGGTTTGCGGTTCGGCGCGCTGCTGGCGGCTCGCGAGTTCCGGAACCGGCGCGCTTGGGCAATGCTGCTGTGGGATCCTCCCGCGGACGCCCGAGCGATGCTTTCCGAAGTCCTGCGCAGGAAGCTCGCCTCCGACGTATTCGAGGGGACCCTCGGAGAACGCGGGTCACGAGAAACCTATGTGCTCGAGCTGGAGGCGGGGCGTCCCGTCGAAGTCGAGGGCTTTCGTTGGTCGCACCGGCTCTGGTGCGATGCGGCCCGGTGGTCGCTCGATCTACCTGGCCCGAGCGACGATCGGTTCTGGGTCGTGGTGCGGCTCGATGGTCACGGGCGACGCACCTGCACGGAGCGGGATCACACGGCGGTCGTGTCGATCGCGAGGCCTGCGTTCTGGGGGCACGATCCGCTGGTTCTGGCGCAGGTTTCGGAGCTGTTCGATCACGGCGCCGCGTTCCTCGAGCGAGCCGTGGAAGCGTGGAGGCGACGCGGATGAGAGGGCTGTTCACGCTGGAGACGGGGAGCTTCCGACTTGTCGGGACGCACCATGTGCCGAGCTGGTCGGCGCGGACCTGGGGAGTTGGCGTTGTGCTCTTCAACGCGGGGCACCTGCCCAGGGATGGGCACGCGATGATCAACGTTCGCGCCGCGGAGCGCCTCGCCGCGTCGGGCTTTCACGCGTTCCGGGTGGACCTCCCGGGTCTCGGCGATTCGCCCGGGGAGCTTCCGGTCCACACCGAGGAGCTGTTCCGCCTCGTTCATCAGGGATGGCACCTCGCGCCCGCGCAGGCTGCGATTCGGGAGCTGCAGCGCCTCCACGGAATCCGCTCCTTCGTCGTGGGAGGCCTGTGTGGTTCGGCAGGGACCGCCTTGCTCCTGGCTGCGGCCGACCCGACGTTGGTGGCTGGCGTGGTCGCCATGGAGCTCGAGCTGTTTCACGCCTTCAGGGACGTCCCGCTGTCGCCTCGAGAAGCGGTGTTCTCCCGCGCAGCGTGGCTTCGGCTGCTCACGGGTCACGGGAGGCGGAGCTGGCGGGTGCCTCGCGCGGCCGAATCCCTGCTTCCGCTGTTCGGCTCCGCGCTGCTCCCCGCTCACACGGATCGCAAGCTGGTCCACGCGCTGGTCGAGCTCGACCGGCGTCGGACTCCGGTGCTCGTCGTGATGGCCGGCGGCAAGCGCCGGGAGATCTTCTACGACCAGGTTTGCAGGGCTGTCCTTGGCGCAACGGCTCGCCCCTGGCGTGCACACGTGTCCGTGGCTGGAACGAATCACATCTTCACGACCGGGGGCGGCCAACGCATCGCTCTCGACGCGATCGAGCGGTGGGCGCTTCGGCTTGCTGAAGAGTCGCATGGGACGGCTCCTGCGGCCGGGCATCGGTCCCGCCCTTGAACGAACGAGGGGACACCGCCTCGGGGGGTGGAGCATCGAATCGCCATGGGCAAACGCCTTGCGATCGCGATGTTCGTGGATGCCTGCGGCTGGGACGTGGTCTCAACGCGGCCCTGGTTCATGCAGTCGTGCTTCGAGCGCCGCAGCGTCAAGTCGATCTTCGGGTTCTCCTCTGCGTGCGTTCCGTCGATTCTCACGGGGCGGATGCCCCGCGACAACGATCACTGGTCCTCGTTCTACTACTCACCGACGACGAGCCCGTTCGGCCCGCTGAAAGTGCTCTCGCACTTGCCCCGCGCGCTGGTGGACCGCGGTCGGGTCAGGCGTCTGCTGTCGAAGGCGATTGCTTCGGCCTACGGCTACACGGGCTACTTCCAGATCTACAACCTGCCGTTCGGAGCGCTTCCCTTGTTCGACTACGCAGAGAAGCGAGACATCTTCGTGCCGGGAGGGATCAACCGGGGAACGAGCATTTTCGACGACCTCGTCGGGATGGGGATCGCACACCACGTTGCGGACTGGCGTACGGGGGAGGCGGAGAGCTTCGGGTCGCTGGGCAGGTCGGTTCGGGAGGGGACGATCCGGTTTGCGTTCATGTACACGAGCAAGCTCGACGCGTTGATGCACGAGCACACGCGGGACTCGGCCCTGGTGGACGAGCGGCTGCGCTGGTACGAATCGCAGATGCGGGAGGTTCTGCGGGAAGCCTACACGCGATACGACGAAGTGCGTGTTGCGGTGTTTTCGGATCACGGGATGGCGACGGTACGGAGGGTCGTGGATCTGGTCCCGCGTGTGACGCGGCTGAGTCTGCGGTACGGTCGAGACTACGCGGGGGTGTACGATTCGACGATGATGCGCTTCTGGTTTCTGGGGTCGGGAGCCAGGGAGCGGATCGTGGGCGCGCTTGGGGATACGGGCACGGGCAGGTGGTTGGAGACGAGCGACCTTTCGAAGCTCGGTGTGTGGTGGCCCGACAACCGGTTTGGAGACGCGGTCTTCGCGCTCGAGCCCGGGGTGCTCCTGAATCCGAGTCACATGGGAACGGTTCCCGTGGCGGGGATGCACGGATACCGCCCGGACGACCCGGACTCCGATGCCGCGCTGCTGACGGACTTCGCCGCCGTCGCTCATGTGGAGCAGATCACGGATCTGTACGGGCTCATGCGTGAGATGGCGCTCTGGTCGTCGCGCGGATGACCTCCTTGGGGGTCACGCCGCCAGCGTCGATACCGCCGCCTCCGAGCTCGAATAGACGTCGAAGATCTGGAAGAGCTGAGTGACCTCGAAGACGTCGCGCACGAACTCGTTGAGGGAGCTCACGACGATGCGTGTGCCGCGCGGCTTCCTGCGCTGCTCGGCGATGAGGGCCGAGATTCCGAGACTGTCGAGGAAGACGACGTTGGACATGTCGATGACGACGGTGGAGGCGCCTCGATTCCATGCTGCCGAGAGCTGGGGACGGATCGTCAGGCAGGTGCTGCCGTCGAGACGGCGCATCCGGATGCGAACGACTTCCACCCTCCCTGGCACGGCCGGGCGTCGCGATGGGACCCCGCTTCCGAGGTCGGCTTCGGTTCCGCTCGACTGCTCGAGGTCGGAGTCGGAATGTGTCCTTCCCATCACGCGAGAGGTCAACTCCATCCAAGCACTGGGGACGCTCTTCACGGTGAACATGGTACGTTCCCCCCTCCTGCGCGCGGGAGCCTCGGGCCCCGAGTTCCGTCCGGGGTCCCGCGGTCTCCTGCTCGCCAATCCCCGACGTCGGGTGTCCGACGATGTAATCATTTTCGTGCACCACCCCCGGACGTCAAGGTTCGTCTCGGCGTACTGCCATCTTTGCGTCGTATTCGCACGCAGCACCGACTCAACCGTTCGCAACGCGGAGAGCGGTGCCGCGCTCCGGCAGGCAACGGGTCCGCTTCATCCGCTCCTGCGCTGCGCTTCGGATGCCCGATACGCAATGGGCGGCTCGGCGGCAATCGGGAGCGTGACCGCCCCCACGCCGCGGCTGCGCGCAAAACCCAGCACAACACGGCGGAGGGCCGCGCCCGATGCGGCCAGACCGAGGGATGTCGCGATCAGCAGGACCGCAACCACGTGCATGCCGGTCGTATCGAGCAGCGCCGCGCTGACGCCGGAAACGGCGACCGTGATTGCCGGCGGCCTCACGGCGGAGACGACCTGCGACCAGGTCCAGCGCTCCGCTTTCCTGGTCGCGCGCCACACCAGGGTTGTGCTCACGACGGCGCCGACGGCGGTGCCTGCGGCGACGGCCCACGGGCCGAAGAGCCATCCGCCGGTCACGGACGCAGCGACATTGGACAGCGAAGCGATCATGACGAACCGGGCGGCGGCCATGGGGTTGCCGCCGAGCGTCATGGCGGAGGTAGCGACGGTTTCGACGCCGATCAGAATGGCGGCGGCGGCATACCAGGCGAGGGCTTGTCCAAGGATGGGCTGGTCGACGGCGGGACCGGCCCAGGAGACGATCAGGGGGCGACCGGCGACTCCGAGGGCGGCGAGGGGTGCACCCGCAATGGTCCCGAGGACCACGGTGCCGAGTGCGATGGTCGATTGCCGGTTGTCGGCCCTGGTGCCCAACCTGGGCACCAGAGCTGCACTGAGCTGCTTGACCAGCGTGAACCCCTGGTCGACGATCCGCTGCGCGACCGAGTAGGCGCCGATTGTGGCCAGGTTCGCGATTCTCTCCAACACGATCAGGTCGAGGCGAACGGCGAGCACGACTGCGAAGTTGGTCAGAAGTCCGGCGCCCGCGACCCGGACGATCTCGCGTCGCTGCTCGCGGTTCGGGAATCCTGAGGAGCGGACGCCGTCGCGAACGGCCCACGCGCTGGCCGCAGCCTCCACGAGGGCGCCTACCGCAAAACCCGAGGCGGGTGCCCGAAGCTTCTGGCCCAGGGAGAGTCCGAGGATCGTAACGAGGAGCTGGATTCCCACGGCTGCCGCTCGCGCCCAGGCGAGCTTGACCAGATATCCCTGCCCCTGGGCATAGGAGCGCAGAGGCTGGCTGACCGCGGCAATGGCGCCGCCGACGACGGCGATGATCACGGCACTGCGGGCGTCGGATTCGAACTCCCGCGGCAAGCGGTTTGCCACGCTCCACAACCACGCGACCGCAGCGAACGTGAACGGGATGCTCACGACCGCAGTCACTGCGGCTGCGAGATGCGCCACGGAGCGCGCGTAGGGAGCGTGTTTGCCCGTGGCCGCGCGGAGCGTCGCAGTGTTCAACCCCAGGTCGCAAACGCTGATCAAGAACGCGACCGTTCCGAGGAAGCTCCAGAACCCCAGGCGCTCGGCGCCGAGGGTGCGGGCGAGGATGGGGACGGTGATGATGGCGGCGACGACGGTGACCGCATGCCGTGCGACCGAAGCCACCGCATCCTTGGCCAGTCCCTTGGTCGCGCTCATGGGGTTCCGTTTCGGTTGGAGGCGAATCCAGTGTTTGACAGCTATGCACCGCGCTCTCGAATCGCCTCCAGGGCCATTGCCACGCTGTGCGTGTCCGTGGATGAACAGCGCAGCAACCTGGAGGTGGCTTGTCTCGCCGCAAGAAGGTCCGGTGAATAGGCGATCAGCACCGCACTCCGTGCCAGCACCTCCCTGGGGTGCACGCCGCACTGTCTCCAGGGAACCACGCCGTGGGCGAATGCCCGGAGTCCGGAAAGCCAGCGCCCGAGGACGGCGACGTCGTCGATTTCCGGGAACCGCGGCCTGCGCGCGAACGCGTACGCGAACGGATCCCTGCACACCGTCTCTCCCAGCCGGAACGCCTCCAGATGCGCGTGGATCGGCCAGAGCGCCGCGACCGCCGCCTCCAGGCCGTCACGCGTCTCGACGTGCTCGTGCGGTGCGTGTCTGTAGCGCACGGCGTCGGAATATCGACTCGCGAGCTCGGCGACCCAGGGCGCACCGACCGACGAAAGGCGTTGCAGGGCCGCGATTCGCTCTGCCGACCGGGCACCGTAGTCGTCGACGGAGATCAGCACGGCGTCCCCGAGCGCGAGCCACGCCTTGGCCACGTGTCGGGCGGCCCTCCTCCCCTCCGGGGGGCCGTCGCGCTCGAAGCCAAGCCGCGACAGGGCGATTCCCGTACTGCGGTTGGCAAGCAACCTGCCGACTTCTGCCCGTCTCACCGAACGTGTCGAGAGCCGGGCGAGCGGCGCTGTCACCGAGGCGTCTCCCCAGAGCACGCGAACCCCCCGTATCGCGGCGTCGGCCCAGAGCAGCTTTCCTCTCGTGGATTCGAGCTCGCTTCGACTCACGCACCACACGTCGACGACGGCGTCGGCCACCTCCGAGGCGCGGCGCGAAAGCCGTTCGCACTCTCGCCGCAGGCGACGTGCCTGGGCATCGGTATCCGCGATCGCGACCAGGTCGAGGTCGTTGTGAATGACGAACCGCCCGCGGCGAAGCTCCACGGCGCCCTCACCGTACGCGAAGCCACCGAGGAGCAGCAGGGCTTCTGCGCGGCCACGCAGCTCCTGCGCCAGCGTTGCGGTGGCGAGCTCGATCGACCGCTTCGCGGCGAGCTCCGTGGCCGTCTCACGTTGAATCGTGAAGCCGACGTCCTGGGCACGCTGGTTTCGATCCCTTGGAAGCAATCGCTGGGAGGCGCCGACCGTTCTTCCGCGCCATCGAGCGGCTTGCTCCAGCACCCTTCTCCGTGCGACACTCGCTTCGACCACTCCCGCGCCGGCGTCGCGGACGAGTTGGGCGAACAGTGGCGCAGCAAAACCGCGCACTACACCCGGGGCACCGATCCGGAAAATCGAGGCGTCGGCTTCCCCTTCACCGAACATCCTCCTCCATCTCTGCGCGGCATCGTACTCGTGGGAGTGCTCGACCACGGCGTCGGGAACATACCGAATCGTTCTCCCCAGAACCCGCACCCTGCGCGTCCAGTCCACGTCCTCGCTGAACCGGAGCGCCTCGTCGAATCCGACGACCTCCCAAACGTCGCGTCGAATGGCGCTCGCCGCCATGCTGAAGAAGTGGACCAGACCGTTGCCTTCCCGGCTCGCGGGGAAGGCCCGGGCGTAATCGGCTCTCGTGGCCGGCGTCGCGTCGAGACGCGGCACCTGTCTGCCGAACGCGGCGGCGGCTCCGCTCTCGCACACCTCGACGAGGCGTGTCACGGCGTCTTGCGACAACGGCACGGCATCGGCATTGACGAAAGCCACAACCTCGCTGTCGGTCTGCCGCATTGCATCGTTGAGCACCTTGCCCGGGACGTATTTCGGGGACCGGCTCGACACGACCTGCACACCCGCCCGGACAGCCTCGTCGATCGATCCATCCGTGGACCCGGAGTCGAAGACTCGAACGCGGAGGCGTGGGTCCTGCCCAAGCACGCGCAGGGTGCGTGTCACGTGCGGCATTTCGTTGAGGCAACGAACGACGACATCGACGCGGTGGGCGCGCATGGCGCCTTCATAGGACCCGCACGGCAGACCCGGAACCCATGGCTGGCCACTGTTCGTCGCCGGATCTACGTACCATGCACCGTTGGTCCATCATCCGGGGGGAGGCTTGGAGCGCACGTTCGTGATTCCCGCACGCATCGGAGGTCTCGTCGGCCACGCAGCGCGGATCGTCGAGGCGATGGGAGACGGCTATCGTCGGGGCCTGGTACTCTCCGCGGTCCACGAGGCACTGACCAACGCGGTCATCTACGGAGCGCTGCGCATACCAGCGTCCGAGCGAGGCCGAGACGTGGACGAGCTTCTCGGGCGGATTCTCGCGAGGGAAGCGACGGAGCCGGAGGCGGTGGTGCATGCGGCGGTGATGAAGCTCGGTGACGGTTCGGGCGACGCGGTGGTGAGGGTATCGGACTGTGGGCCCGGATTCGACTGGAGGTCGTGGCTCCGGTTCCGGCGTCAGGTCGCGTCACCTTCTGTGTCGTGGTCCAACGTGCCCACCTGGGGCCGTGGACTGGTCATCATGCAGGCCGGGGCCCGTGCGATGTGGTGGAACGAGCAGGGCAACGAGGTCTCGCTTCGCTTCTCGGTGCGGGAAGGGGGCGATTGTTGCGCCAGTGAGCGATCGAGCGGTGGACGCGCCCGCGGTGGTTGAGCGGGTTGGTGTGTCCGAGTTGGAGAGGCGATGCCGCTGGCGCTCGGGGGGATTGCGCTCGGAGTTGGATTCTCCCAAGTGCTCGGAAGGCGGAGTGCACGCGGAGGTGTTCCGCGGTCCGGGGGGCGAATGCGGAGCATGGGGGGTGATTGCGGAAACGCGTCGAGCGTACCGCCTGCTGTTGCGGGCGGGCTAGAGCGGGCCCTTGCTGGGGTATCGCGGCTGAGGACGGTGGCGCGATTGGGCGTGACGGTGGGGGTTGCGCCCGTGGTGAGACGAGCGTTCGACCTGGCGGTCGGGTGTACGGGGCTAGCCGCGGCGGCGCCGGTCGTGCTGACGGCGGCGGCGCTGGTCAAGCTGACCTCGCCCGGGCCGGCATTTTTCACGCAGGTGAGGGTAGGGCGACACGGAGCTCCGATTCGCGTGTACAAGCTCCGCACGATGTACGTGGACGCGGAAACGCGGCTCGCGTCGCTGATGCACCTCAACGAGTGCTCGGGTGGAGTCACGTTCAAGATCCGGAGGGACCCTCGGATCACGCGGGTGGGACGTTATCTGCGCAGGTACAGCATCGACGAGCTTCCGCAGCTCTGGAACCTGGTGAACGGGACGATGACGACCTTTGGTCCGCGGCCTCCGTTGCCTCGCGAGGTAGCGCGGTACGGTGCGTTGGAGCGCCGCAGGCTCGAAGTCAAGCCTGGGCTCACCTGCCTGTGGCAGGTATCGGGACGGAGCGATCTGTCCTTCCACCAGCAGGTCGCATTGGATCTCGAGTACATCGACACGTCCACGTTGCGCCTCGACGCGGACATCCTGGTTCGGACGGTACCGGCGGTGCTCACGGGCAGAGGTGCGTATTGACTGCGAGGGCCTTCATCCTTGGCTCGGACAAGGCTGACTCCACGGCCGATCTCGCGCGTCCCCTGGCCGGGGCACCGCTGCTCGTTCGACAGCTCGAGTGGCTGGCCGCCGCGGGAATCGAGGAGGTCGCGGTCAATCGAGTCGCGACGACACCGCTTCCGTCGGAGCTCTCGTGCGACGAGCTGTGTTCGGTCGGTCTGAAGGTGTTGTGGATTCCGTCGGGTTCTCCTCTCGGCGTGCGGGAGCTCGCGGACCGCGTCGGTTCCCACGAAAGGCCGGTGGTCGTGGTCCCCCACGGCGTTCTTGGCGCGGCCTCGCTCGGCGCAGTCTATTCGGATGCCGAAGCGTCGTCGGCGGACCTCGTGGTCGGGGAGTCCCCGTTGCGGGTTGCGATCACGCATCTCGACGGCGCGGAGCACGCGCGCAGGGAGCAGCGCATCGAGGGGTGGCTCTGTCTGGTGGACTCGGAGGCAGCGGCTCACGCGCTGGCAGAGGAGGTGCTCTCGGCGACGCGCCAGGGGATTGTGGTTCGCGGAACCCAGGTGTCGCCGGGGATCTGGCGTGCGCGCGGGGCCATCGCCGCGGAGACCGCCGTGCTTCGTCCTCCGTGCTACCTCGGCCGGGGATGCTTCGTCTCGGAAGGGGCCGAGGTCGGCCCTGGCGCGGTCCTCGGGGAACGCAGCATCGTGGAGTCCCAGGCGCGGGTCATTCACGCACGCATCGCACCGGGTGTCGTGGTGGGCCAGGGTGTCGTGGTGGAGCGCGCGTGCGCATTTCCCGGGAGGCTGGTTCGTCACGCGGGGCGGGAGTTGCCAATCGAGGATCCGCTGCTTCTCGGGATGCGGGGCAAGACACCGGCGTGGGCGCTCCGGCTTGCCGCCGCGGTCGCGCTGAGCATAGCGGGACCCTTTGCTGCGCTGACGGCTACCGAGCGAGTCCGGGTTTTCCGCAGGCTGGCCCGGGTGGTGGAGGGGTCGGGCAGATGGGTCGGAGTGCGAGACGAGCAGGATCCGGACGGGGTGGTGCTCGACGTGCTGTCGCTGCTGGTTCCACCGGACGCGCACGACGAGGAGTTGCAGGCGGCGCGGGCATTGTACTCGCGCACGAAGTCGCCGGGACTCGACGTCCGCCTCGTGGCCGGCTTGTTGTTTGGGAATCACGGGCAAGGGTCCCGGGAAGGCGAGAGGCACGCACGATGGAACCCCGAGAAATACCGCTCGAGCACAGGGCGCGGCTGAGGGATGTGGCGAGGGGCAGGGCGCGGATCGTCGGGGCGAGGACGCGGATCGGGCGCAGGGATCTCGGGTTGATGCCGGGGGTCATCTCGCCCTACGAGCTGCGCACGAGGCTGGGCCTTCGCTACGGAGATCCTCCGATCGAGGAGGCGCGCTACGAACGCCGGCGGTCGGGAGTGACCGACGCGAAGCTCGTCGTCCGGTGGGCATTCGTCCACGTGGTCTCCAGTCCCCTGACCGCGCGCGAGACACGGGAGCGTCGGTCGAGATTCCGCATCCTGTCGGTGCCGGTCGACTCGGTCGACACCGTCGAGGCGATAGCGAGGATACGCAGCTATCTGCGTGAGAATCGGTCTGCGCGGGTGTTCTTCTCGCATGCGCACGCGATTACCACCTCGGCCCGGACGCCGCAGCTTCGAGAGGACTTCGAGAACGCCGACCTCGTGCTTCCCGACGGGATCGGCCTGCGTATTGGCGCGGCGATCCTCGGGTGGCGGTTGCCGGCGAACGTGAACGGAACCGATCTGGTGCCGGAGCTGCTCCACAGACTTGCGGTGGACGACATTCCGATTGCGCTGGTGGGTGGGGATCCCGGGGTCGCGGATCGCGCGTTCGAAGCCTGGCGGGGTTCGACATCCTTGAGGCTGGTGGGAGCGTGGCACGGGTTCATGCGAGAGCAGGACTACGCCGAGATGGCCCGAGTGGTGGCCTCGGCGGCACCGTGCGTCGCGCTGGTAGCGCTGGGGTCCCCACTGCAGGAGCGGTTTGCCTTTCGTCACTTCGGTGGGAGCCCCGGGGTGGTAAGCATCACGGTGGGCGGGCTGTTCGACTTCGCCTCCGGGGCGAAGCGACGTGCGCCGCTCGCGTGGAGGGAGCTGGGACTCGAGTGGGTGTGGCGTCTGGCGCACGAGCCCCGGCGACTTGCGGGACGCTATCTGCTCGGAAACCCGGAGTTCCTCGCGCGCGTCGCCGTCCAGCGGATCCGGCACGGAAGAGCTGCGGTCAGCGCGGAGGAATGACCTCCTCGAGGGCGATCAGCGGCCCCGCGTTGTTCTCCTCGAGCTGAGCGGGAATCACGGCAGCCCGACGCCGGCGTCGCGGAGGAGGCCAGAACGCGAACGCTGCAGCCGCGGTGCGTGTCGTTGACTGGAGCAGGTCCGGGGGGACGTCGATCATCACGAGCCCGAGCCCGTGCTCCTGCAGTCCGAGGGTGTGACGGAGGGAATGCAGACGCTTGTAGGAGACCCGACCGCTTGGCACGATGACCACGAGGGCATCGATCCAACGGAGCGCCGCGCGCACGGAGGCGGGGTCGTCGAGGGACGGGAGGACGGCGAGCACGGCGTGGAAGTCGGAGCGGAGCACACCGATCTCCTCGCCGAGGACCCTGTGCTCGAGGGCGTCGGCAAGCTCGAACTGCTCCTGGAGCACGCGATAGCGCAGGTCGACCATGTTGCTGTTTTCGCCCCTGGCGTTGAGGCGATCGGCCACGAGCTCCGCGAGCCACGAGGCGGCGTCGGCATCGGACTTCGAAGGTCGGAGGACGGTGAGTCCGACGACGCCGGGGCGGGATTCCATCACGTTGGCGAGCTGTCTTCCGAGCTCGCGACACTCGGCTTCGGTGCCTCGGGGCCAACTGCTGGACCACAGGACCGGTGCACGGGCCCAGAAGGCTGCCTCGATTGCCGTGCGAGCTGAGAGGGACTTCATCTCCCGCAGCAGCAGCAGAAGGATGGCGAGGAGCATGACGGCGACGGGGAACCCGAGGGCGAAGATCCAGCCGAAGCCGCGCTCCGGATGTTCGGGAGGCGACGCCCTCGACACGATCTGGAAGTAGGAGCTCGCGCTGCGGACGTCGTCCTCCGCAGTGGCCGACTGCTTGAGCAGAGAGGCGACATGGTCCTGCTGGGCATTCATGTCGGCCAGCAGGCGAGCGGCCTCCCCCTCGACTGCCGTCAGCTTGGAAGCACGCTCTTCGGACTCGCGAATCACGTCTTGCAGGGCCTTGCGCCGCTGCTCCGCAGCGCGACGCGTCTGCACCGTGTGCTCGAGGCGTCCGGCGCCCGGGGTCGGTGCGGCTGCGCGCGCGGTGCCGCTCGTGCCGGCAGCGCTGCGGGACCGGAGCTCCGCGGCCTCGGCTTCGAGGAGCTTCACTCGCGGGTGCTCCTCGGTGTGGCGGGCCCTCGCGTTGGCGAGGTTGGCTTCCACCTCTGCGAGGCGGGCAGCGTTGGCCGGGGATTCGGCGGCGGGACCCGGCGCGCGCGGCGCGCCCGTGTGGATCCGTCGTTGCGCCGCCTCTTCTGCCTGCGAGCTCTCGAGCTCGACCCTCGCGTCGTTGGCCGCCACCCGCAGCCGCGCCACCTCCTCGATGGCTGCCTGCACTTCGATGCTCAGATCTCCGATGCGATGATCGGTACGAAAGCGATCGTAGCGGTCTCGCGACTCCTCGAGTGCTTTTCGGCTCTGGACGAGCGACAGCCTCAACGACTCCGCGGTCTCCCGAAGCCGTGATTCGGACACCTTGCGCTGCGCGTCGAGGTACACGTCAACCATGGTATTCGCGAGCTCGGCGGCGGAGGTTGGACGCGTGCTGGTAGCGGAGATGCTGATGAGCATCGACGGATCGCCCGTGGAGACGTCGATTCGTTTTGCGAGGACGTGGAGGGGCTCGCGGTAGCCGAGTCGTTCGCGAACCACGTCGAGGTTGGCGGGGAGCTTGACGCTGTCGACGAGAGTGGAGATCTCGCGGGTGCGTTCGGCGCGGCCGGCGGCGGGGGGCTCCCAGAGGAGGATGGCTTTGGCGACGTAGGTTTTCGGGATTCCGTGGCGTCCGACGACGGTGCCGAGGACCACCGAGATGGCCAGGAGAATTGCGAGCAGCCTGACGTTGCGACGGAGTGCGTGGACGAGGCGCCAGAGGTCGACGGCCATGCCGGTGCGCCGCGACTGGGTTCCACGGTTCGCCGTCAGCAACATGCGTTCCCGTTCGCCGTTCAATCGAAACATGGGATAGCCTTCCCCGCTGGCGAACTTCGAGCCGTGCGTGGGTCCGTCAAGCGCCCCCCCGCAGTTGGCAGGCGTTGCCGAGCAGCGCCACCAGATCATCCACGTACGCATCCAAGGACAGCCGTCGGTCCACGAGCTGCAGCCCATCGGCGACGAGCCGCTCTTGACGGATCGGATCGCGCATGAGGTCGGCTATTGCGCGAGCGATCGCGGGTCCGGAACAGGCGGGGGCCCGGGCGACGACGGGGCAGGCGTCGAGGAGCTCTTTTGCGCCACCGAGGGGATAGGCGACGACGTTCACGCCGCAGGCCATGGCTTCCATGTACGTGAGTCCCTGGGGCTCGGCCCACCTGGACAGAAACAGCGCGACGTCGGAGCTCCGATACACGTCGGCGAGCCGATCGCGCGGCACCAGGCCGAGCCAGCGCACGTCTTCGGCGACACCCAGCGCGACGGATCGATGCGAGAGCTCGACCTGATAGGGTGCGGAGACGGGCGCACCAGCGAAGGTGAGACGAGCGCGGATGCCGAGGCTGCGCAGGGCCGCGAGAGTTTCGAGGGCCACCTCTGGGGCCTTGGTAGGGTGCAGTCTTCCTGCGAAGAGGAGCTCTGGTTGCGACGGAATGCGTCGGAACGGGCGGGGGGAGAAAAGCTTCTGATTGACGCCCTGCCATCGGACGAGACCGGGGGGAAACCAGGGGACCGCGGTGCGCACGAGGTCGCGCGTGCAAGCGGAGAGGTACAGGACGCGATCGACCGCGACGTCTCTCCACATGTGCTTGCTCCAGGGTGCGCGGTCCAGGGCTCTGCCGATGCGGCCGCGGAGGCCGGGTCCGTTGCCGGACGCGAAGGCGACGGGCCAGTCGTCGTTGACGGTCAAGACATACGGGACGGCGAACTCGCGCAGGACGCGGAGAGGCTCGACACCCAATCTCCGGAGACTCATTACCAGCGCTGCGTCCGGGACGCCCTCGCTGCGGAGGTGATGGCGCACGGCGGTTGCGTTGTGGACTGCCACGATCAGGTGCCGTGCGCGGTCCTTCCGCGCTTCGGAGCCGAAGGTCCGGGACAGGCGCAGTATTCGCTGTACCCCCTCTACCGCTTGGCCATCGCCTGACGTAAGAACCGACACTGAATGACCTCGCGACCGGAGCTCATCGACGACGTCCTGAGCGAGCAGCTCGTAGCCCCCGAGCACATCGGGAGGGTACAGGTTCGTCAGGATCAGCAGCTTCATTCGGTCTCCGTGGCCGAGCGCCGGGGGGAATATTGCGTGATGACCGTCATCTGCAAGGGAGCGTGCGCTGTTGGGCTGTTGTCCGTCCTCTGCGCTTGCGGGCCCGCGCTTCCGTCCGCACCCACGCTGCCCGGTGACGACTCCGCGTTCCTGCAGGCTCGTCCGCCCCCTCGAGAGGGTATGCAGGAGAGTGCCGTGCAGCCGCCCGATTCCCTCGCTGCAGGTGACGTGATTGCCGTCCACTTCCTGGGAAGTCCGGACATGGACCTGGCCCAGGCTCCCGTGGATCGCTCGGGTCGCGTCCACCTGCCGCTCGTCGGGGACGTCCTGGTTGCAGGACGCACGCTCTCCGAGGCCGAGGCCCTGATCCAGAAAGCTCTCGAACGATACGAGCGCAGCCCCCACGTCACGATCAACCTGGTGGAGGCGCGGGGACGCTTTGCGACAGTGATCGGCGCGGTCGAGCGACCTGGGAACATCCCGCTGGTAGGCGACGCCCGGGTCGCCGACGTCCTCGCTGCGTCGGGCGGCCTGCGAGCGGCGGCAACCGACGATCAGCTCGCCGAGCTGGCAGACATCGACGCAGGCCGCCTGGTGCGCGGCGGGGCTGCGCTGCCGATCGATCTGCGTCGCGCCATGTCGGGGGAACCAAAGCACAACGTGCGTGTACGCCCCGGGGACGTCATCTACATCCCGCCGGCCCTCAGCGGACGGGTCGTGGTGCTGGGACACGTCACGCGTCCGAGGGCCTTGACCTGGCACCCGGAGATGCGATTGACGGAGGCGCTTGCGCAAGCCGAGGGGCTCGCGCCGAGCAGCGACGGGGACGACGTCCGCGTAATCCGCGGTGGGTTCGCGAACCCGCGGATCTACGGAGTGAGTGCGCGGGATCTGTTCGCGGGAGTTCGCAAGGACGTCGTGCTTGCGCCGGGGGACGTCGTGTACGTGTCCGAGCACTGGTTCGCGAGCGTGGGCGAAGTCCTCGAGCGGGTGATGCCGCTGACGACGACGTACCTGCTGTATCAGAATCTGAATCGGAATCGTTGAGGGCGGTGGCGAGGCGAAGTCGAGCGAGGCAGAGAGAGCGCGCCGCGCGGTGCTTCAGCGTGGGGAGCTCTCCACCGAGATGTGGCGGTGGAGGGCGAAGACCAGGGCGGCGAGGCCCCAGTACATGTATCCCATCACGGTCTGCCGCGCGACCCATTCGAGCACGCTGAGGGCCGACAGGGCGACCATGCCGCCGAAGCAGCCGAGCAGGACGTCGCCCCGGACATCACGGCGCGCCAGGAACGCACCGCGCACGGCGAGCACGATGGGGACGGCCATCAGCGCTGCAAACGCCACGATCCCGGCGAAGCCGAGCTCCGCGGCGGTGAGCCAGTACAGGTTGTGGACGATACCAGCCTTGTCGTTGGGCGGAAGGTCTCTCGAGTAGGCGGAGTGCTCGAGGACCCAAGAATACTGGTTGATTCCGACGCCGAAGGGGTGGTCGCGGAGCATGGCCGCGGAGATGGACTCGAAGGAGGCGCGGATCTGGGATGATTCCTTGGGAGCCATCAGGAATCGCTCGAGGATGGTTCCGGCGGCCTTGACCAACACCACGGCGAAGGCGGCAAGCGCTGCTGCGCCGGCAAGGAGCTTGCGGGGAGTCACGCCGCGCAGCAGAGAGCCCGCGTACACGATGCCGGCGCCGAGCAGGAACGCGAGCAAGGCACCGCGGGACAGGGCAAGCACGAGGAGTACGGACATGGCCCCAAGGGATGCCCAAGCAGTCTTGCCGCCCTGGCCCGCCAGCGTGATCGCGAGCGTCACCGGCGCGATCAGGCAGATCGCCATTCCGAGGGTGTTCTGGTGCGGGAAGGTCGACGCGACCTGGTGTTGGTGTCCGAGGTAGCGCTGCTCGAGGCCGATCGCCAGCGCGTAGACGGTTCCCCAGGCGAGGCCTTTCAGCCACGTGGAAGCGAGCTTCCAGTCCTCGAAGGCGCGGGCGAGAACGGAGACGAACAGGTAGAGCCGAAGCACCTTCCACAGCCCGAAGAACGCGAAGTGGGGCATGGGGGCCAGCAGCACCGAGAGCGCGACGATGCTGAGGTAGGCGAGGCGCGACCATCGATAGGGCGCGGGCTGCGTGCGCCGCGGCAGTGCGAAAGCGAGCACGAGCATCAGGATGTCCACGAGGGTGACCTCGAGACCACGCGCATCGCCGCGATAGGTCTCGAAGGAGATCGGATTCATGGTCACGTGGGACAGGCCGATGAACGGGACGAAGCCGGCGCACCAGACCAGGGCGGTTTGGACGCGTGGCCTGGTGGCCACCAGCCTCCCCAGGGGCCAGCAGACGGCCAGGGCGCCGAACAGGATCCACCACTTCAGGGCGCTCATGCCGATCACGCGCTTCTCCTGGGACGGCTGACTCGCTTTGGACTCTTGGACCGACGGAGACGGAGCGCCAGCCTCGTCGAAGAATCGATTGGCGGGGCGGCCGCGGTTCGTCGGGGACGGTCCACGCGATTCGCGCTCGCTTCGCGCGGCCTCGCGCGCCCCCGCCGCATCCAATGGACTACGCATGCCGAAAGTCATCCACGTCGTACGCAAGTTCGTGCCTTCGGAATGGGGGGGAACCGAGACGCATCTGGTCAATCTGGTGCGCGAGCTCTCGCGTCTGGGTTGGACCAGTGAGGTGCACGCGCCTGCGGAGGCGGGCACCGACGGCTCGGCGCTGGAGCAGGCCGGTGCCTCCTTTCGCACCTACCGGGCGCTGTACCCGTATTGGCGCCTCGACCCGCGTCAGCGCGCTACGCTGGTGGCCTCGGGCGGAAACCTCTTCTCCTTCGACGAGGTCTGGCGTCTGGCGTCGGACCGGCGGGCGTCGATCGTACATACGCACGCCATCGGCCGACTCGGAGGCGTCGTCCGATTGGGTGCAAGGCTGCGCGGGACTCCGTACGCGGTGACGCTGCACGGGCCCGTGCGGGCGAACTCCGAGGTGGTGCGACAGGATGTGGCGCGTCGAGCGGCAACGATGACCGACTTGGGGGCGCCGCTCGGGTGGCTCGTGGGGGCGCGACGAGTGGTCCGCGAGGCGAACCTGGTGTTCGTGTTGAATCCTGCGGAGCACGCGGCCTGGAAGCAGGATCGGCAGGGGCGTCATCTGGAGCTGACCCGACACGGCGTCGATCCCACCCCGGCCACCGCGGCGGCGAGGCGCGCGGCGCGGGCTCGGATTCCGGCCGTGGGCGATGCGGGTTTCGTTGCAGTGATTGGACGACTCGATGCGACCAAGGGGCAGGACATTGCGATTGACGCCTATCTCCGCGGGTGCGCGCCGGACCACCATCTGGTGCTCGTCGGCTCGGTGGCCGACCCGGACTACGCCGAGGCGCTGAACCGGGCGATCGGCGGCAAGGGGAGAGTTCACGTGGTGGGCGGGGTGTGTCCCGAGGTGGCTCGCGGGTTCCTCGCGGAGTGCTCGCTGGCGCTGATGCCCTCGCGGGCCGAGTCCTTCGGGCTGGCATTGCTCGAAGCCTGGGCCGAAGGAGCGCCGGCGCTGCACTCCGCGGCCGAGGGCTTCGCTGCGATTGCGCGAAATACGGGCTCCACCGCGACACTGGTAGACTCAACCTCGCCACAGGCCTGGGCGGCGCGAATCCGTCAGACTCTGGGGGACGCCGCCCTGCTGGAGAGGGAGCGGCGCGAAGGACCACGGCGCGTCCAGCTCCGGTACTCCTGGCGCGCCGTGGCCGGCGAGGTGGCCCGTGCGTATCGATCGGCAACCCTGGAAGGGGACGCGCCTTGACTCTCTATCTGATTCGGGACGACGACGGCAACGCGACGACCGATCCGACGCGGCTGGAGCGGGCGTATCTTCCGCTGCTCGACGCGGGGATACCGCTCAACTTCTCGATCGTGCCCGAGGTGCGGCTCGACACCCTCGGACCGGACGGTCGGCGGGAGGCGTTCTTGAACCCGTCGACGACAGCGAAGAACGCTTGCGCGACGCTGGAACGTCGGACGCCTCTGGCGGAGTGGCTGCGCGCGCATCGCGGCCAGGTCGGCGTGATGATGCACGGGTTGTCGCATGAGCGCAGACGTGGCGGGACGGAGTTCGGGGCGCTCTCAACGAGCGAAGCGGTTCGCCTCATGGTGCGCGGCCTGGACGTGCTGGAGCGCGCGCTCGACGTGTGCCCGCGAGGGTTCGTGGCGCCGTGGGATGCGTTCTGTCGGGAGTCGCTCGGCGTGGCGACCTCTGCGTTCGATCTGGTGTCGACCGGCTACGTGGACCGGATTCGCCTTGCCCCGCGGAGCTGGGCATCTCACCTGGTGGAGCGCGTCTCGGGCGCGGGGGTGGTGGCTGCGGGGCGCGGCTGGGTCGTTCGTCATCCGGGATGCGTGTTCACCGCGGACACGCGAGGGGGCGACGTCGACGGGATTCTCTCGAGGATCTCCGCGGACGCTCTGGTCTGCGTCGTCGTGCTGCACCACTGGATGTTCTGGGGAAGCGGGGAGCCGCACCCGGTGATTGTGGAGCTTGCGCAGCGGCTGCGCGGGAAGGGCGTATGCCGGGTGGATCGGGTGATCGAAGAGCTTGACTCGCTTGCGCCTGGGTGGGCGTTGCGGCGAGCGGCGGGCAGAGGGGCGCAGCGGATCTTGGGCGGGGGGTGGAATCGGCTCGGGGTGGGAGAGAGCGGCGCGACGAGGGACTTCAGTGGCGGGCGGGCTTGAAGTACTCGTATCCTGGGAACAGCTCGATTCCTTGAAGCACGGAGAATCCCATCCAGAGCTCCGGGGTTCCGGGGGTATCGCCTGCCCCGGAGCCGATCATGCCGCGGAGGTGCGTGGAGCCGAAGCGGATCTCGAGCCCACCGGCGCCGAGGGCGGTTGCCGTCTTGGTTCCCTCGACCTCGAATCTCGAGCTCAGGCTTCCTATCACCGAGACCGTGGACTTGTCGGGGAT
>JAKLDZ010000060.1 GCA_022703255.1 Myxococcota bacterium
CCGCCGTTGCCGACGCCTGCGCTGCCGCCGTTGCCGACGCCTGCGCTGCCGCCGTTGCCGACGCCTGCGCTGCCGCCGTTGCCGACGCCTGCGCTGCCGCCCTGGCCGGGGGCATCGGTTGCGGCATCGGACGGCTCCGCGGGGGCCCAGGTGTCACCGGAATCGTCTCCGCAGGAGGGAAGCAGGAGGGAGGCGAGGATCCACGCGAGGAGGTGAGCGCTGCGCATGAATCGGAGTGTACAGGCTTTGCAGCGCGGGAGGTCGTTGATTCACCCGGAGGTCGGCGAGCGGAGCAGGGCTGCGAGTGCAGGCTTCAGAAACCGTCCTTCGCGAGGTCCCGCGCGAGCCTCAGGTAGAACTCCTTGTGATCGAAGTCCGGGTCGGTGATGCCGGCGACCTGCCCGATCTCGTCGAGGTGATCGGCCTCGACCAACCCGCGCCAGGTGCCGTGTTTCATGCTCGAAACCGGCACGAGTCCATCGTTGTCGCCGTCCGAAGCCTTGAGGATCTCATAGGCAGCCATCAGCTCCGGGTCGCACGTGTCGCCGCATTCGCCGAGCAGGATGCAGCAGTGGCCTCCCCAGGACACGTACGTGACCCCGGGATCATCGGGATTCTCCGCGGCGAACTGGCCTCGCATGTAGTACTCGGAGAGGGTGTAGAAGGCGGCCTGGGAATCCGATTCATGGCCGGTCGCGCCGCCCATCAGATTGATTAGCAGGTCCACGACGCTGTCGTGGGGACCCGGCACGAGGCCGACGGCGATGTCGCCGAGGAGGGTGCCGGCATGGGGGGTGCCGACGGACACGAGGGTTGCCACGAGATGGCCGCGTCCGAGGCTCGATATGGCCCTTCGCGAGTCGATTCCCCCCTGGCTGTGGCCGATGACGTCGAGGCGCAGCGCGCGGTTCTTCGCGGCGAAGTCGTCGAGCTGCACGGCGAGCTGGGCGGAACGGACCTCCGTGCTGTTGTACGGATCCAGGTGCGCCACCTCGACGTTGAACCCCTTCTGCGCGAGGTACTCGGGCACTCCGTAGAAGTAGTCGTAGGGGCCGACGTTGTCGAAGCCGCACCAGCCGTGCACCAGCACGATGGGATATCGCGTCGCCTCCAGGTCGCAGCCCCCTTCGCACGCCAGCGAAAGATCGTACACCGCGGGGAGGGGATCGTCGGACGCGACCGTGAGCACGAGCTCCCCCGAACGCTCCGGAGTCAGATCAACGGAGGCGGGAGCACCGGCGGACGCGGTCGCTTTCGCGAGCGGCGAGGCCATCACCGGGTCGTCGGGCCAGCCGATCCTCACCGCGAGATCGGCCGTGGCGGCCTTCACTTCGACGCGGAGGGCGCTTCCCTTCGCTGCGACGAAGCGCCACTGGTCGGTGTGACACGCCTTCAGGGGGACGCCGCTGTGCGTCTCTCCGACGGTGGTGATGCCCCGATCATCGACCGCACCGCTGGAGGGACTGCACGCCTGCGCCGCGTCGCTTCCGTCATCGTGCGCGTCCGCCTCGCTCGCGTCGTTGCCCGGGAACGCGGCATCGGTGGCGCTCCCGGGGTCCGGCTCGGTGGAACCGCTCCCTCCGCAGCCCGTTGCGATGGAGATCCAGAGCAACCCTGCGAGACGTGCGCAAAGGAGGGGCAGTCGTTTCATGCATCGCGATGATACCTGTCTTGATCGCGAAACGGCTTGGGATAAGCGGTTTCCCTTCGAATCTGCGCTTCGGTTTGAGTGTGAATCTTCCGGCTGGTCTTCACCAAAAAGCATTGGTGATGTCTTTTCCGCCGGACTTGGATCAAAGCCCTCCAGCCCCCTGCATTGATGAGCCGCGCCACTTCCAGAATCGCGCGCAGCCGCCGTCCGGAAGCGGACTGGCACTACCTCGCGGGTCGCACGCCGGTTCGCGACGACGCAGACTTCGTCGCACCCAGTGCGCGCAGCGCCCTGCACACGAGCTCGTCGTCGCAGGGGCCGACGCGTCCGCCATGCGACGGCCACTCCACTTCCCGGATGGCCGTGCGGTCTCGCATGTCCGGCGCACGCCACGGGGCGGGAGCGCGACCGAAGGAGGTCTCGCGTTCGAGGGGAGCTCCGGTTCCGAGGGGAATGGTGGGCAGGAGCCCCACGCGCTGCACCGGAGTCCCGTCCGGGAGGGCGTACACGAGCGTGGTCAGGCGCAGCACGCCGGTCCCGGCCTCGTCGTCCATGTACTCCTGCGCGCAGCCCTTGCCGTACGTGCGAGTGCCGAGCACCGCGCCTCGACGATAGCTCGCCAGCGCTCCGGCGATCATCTCCGCCGCGCTCGCCGTGGCTCCGTCGACCAGGGCCGCCACCGGGCCGTCCCACCGGTCGGCCTCGGCGGGCACGGTCGCGCGCTCGATCTCGACGGAGCCGTCGCGGCGGCGCATGGGGAACAGCGGCACGCCGGGCAAGACGAGGCCGAGGGCCGCGCGCGCACCGTCGGTCGATCCGCCGCCGTTGCCGCGCAGGTCGATCACGACGCCGGCGACGCGTCCGCGGCCGCGCCGGTCCGCCAGGACGGAGGCGATCTGGTCGCCGAGGTCGTCGGGGACGTCGGGAATCCGCAGCAGCAACGACTCGCCGTCGGCGTAGGGGATGCTCGAGGAGGCCACCGCCGGGGGCGGCTCGTCGCCGATCACCTGCTCGGGGGGAGCGACACGGAGTGTCGCGGTGCGCGTCTGGCCGGGGCGAAGCACGACGACGTCGCGCTCGGGGGGGTCTTCGTTGGGGTCGAGGACGCCGAGCTGCTCGGCCTGCTCGACGCTGAGGCCGGCGGTGGGGATGCCGGCGATGGCGAGCACGAGATCGCCGGGCTGCAACGGTGAGATGGGGTCTTCGTCGATCCGCAGGCCCACGGCGCTGCGGCTCATCTTGTGCCACAGCCGGGTGCGTCCGCTGGCCTCGAGCTCCACCTCGTACAGCGAGGTCTCCTCGTCGAGGGGTGCCCACCCGCCGTGGGGGTCGATGAGGATGACGTAGGCGCGGACCGCGGCGGCGAGCACGGCCTGGCCCCAATCGGCCGGGGTCAGATCGGGGAAGAGCCTGGCGCGAAGGCGCTCGAGAGAGGCGCGAGCCGACTCGCCCAGGCCAGCGTCGAGCGCGGCAGCGCGCATCCCGAACTCCCGCGCGAGCTCGCGCGCCGGGCGCTGCACGGGCCCGGTGGGGAAGATCGGCTCGGAGGCGGTGGTCCACGTGCTGTGGGGTTCGAAGTGGTTCCTGGCGGCATCGCTGCGCGCGGCGTCGTACAGCCCGCGCAGCTCGGTCACCCACTGCGCCAGCCGTGTCCCGGCGACCTGCGCCGCCTCGCACCCGCTGCGGTCTCCGCGCTCGAGGGCCCCGAGGATCGCGCGGGCGTGCAGCGCGAACGCGGCGGGCAGCGGGGCGTCGGGAGCGGCGGACCACAGGCCGTGAGGGTCGAGCCAGTCCGCGAGGGTCGCGGCGAACTCCTTGGGGTCGACCTTGCCCGGGGGCTCGACGAGCTGCAGGCGTGCCTGGGCGACGACGCGTCGTGCGGCCTCGCAGGAGAGCTGCACGGGCTGCTCGAGGGGAGGGCGGAGCTGGACCGGCTGGCGGGCCTCGCAGCGCGGGGCGTCGACCGGGTGGGCGGATGCGGACAGGGGGGAGGAGGGCTGCGCACCGACAGGGGGATCCGGCTCGCCGATGGCGAGGCCGATCGCTCCCAGCAGGCACGCAGCGCCTATCCACCAGGCTGCCTGGCTACCCTTGCGCATCGGAGCCGAAGCATAGCATCCGCGTCCGTGCGTCGAACACTTTGCGGCCTCGATTGGCGCTCGCTGCGCCGATGTCGAGAAGGTGATCCGAATTGTTGGCAGCGGGTCGATCGGTTCGGATGCGTGCTCGCGATCGGCCTGGTGTCAGGCGACCTTGAGCTCGGCGAGGCGCGCGCGGATCTTCTCGCGCGTGCGGTCCTCGATCTGGCGCACGCGCTCCTTGGTGACGCCGAAGCGCGATCCCAGGGACTCGAGAGTGGCAGGGGTCTCGGCGAGCCAACGCTCCTGCGCGATCACCTGCTCACGGGCCGGCAGCTCGGAGATCAGGCGGAGGATCACGCGATGGGTACGCTTGCCGTCCAACGCCGAGATCACTTGCTCTTCGGGGGTCGGGTCGTTGGCGGCGAGCCGATCCTGCACCGAGCTCGCGCCGTCGTGCGGCGCGGCGTCGAAGCTCAGGTCACTCGAGGTGAGCAGGGGCATCAGGGCCTCGGCCTTGCGCACGCTCATGCCGCTCACGTCGGCAACCTTGCCGGGCTCGGCCTCGAGGGTGGTTCGGTAGTAGCGCAGCGCCTTGCGCTCGCTCTTCGTGGTGCCGAGGCGGACCATGCGATAGGTCCGCAGCACGTAGTCGCGGATCTCGGCGCGGATCCAGTACGCGGCATAGGTCACGAGGCGCACGTGCTGGTCGGGGTCGAACCGCTCGGAGGCGCGCAGCAACCCGAGGCACCCCTGCTGGATGATGTCCTCGAGGGGAGCGTTCCAGCGTCGGTACTCCACGGCGATGGAGACGACGAAGGGGAGGAACGAGCGGACGAGCTCGCCGCCGGCCTTGCGGTCTCCGCGTTTCCAGGCCTCGATGAGAGCCCGTTCGCGCTCGGGGCTTGCCAGGCGCGATTCCTCGGGGGCGCGACTCCGCCGTCCAGCTGCGCCGGTCCAGTGCCCGTTCATGGCTGACTCCGGTGCGGTGAGGGGTTCGTTTCAGGGGGTGTGCACGGAGGATGCCGCCAGGGCTTGCTTGTCGTTCGCCGGGCAATCCATCGCACATCGGCGCACAGGAACGCCTTCAGTCGACCACCTTTGCACGCAACGTCGTCCGAGCGGATCGCCCCCGGGCGAAGATATTTCGCGACCCGACACAACGGGCATGCGCGGCTCTGCAGCGCCCGAATGTGGGGCGGCGGCGGGTCGATGACCAGCCCCTCGCGGGCGGCTACAGGTCGATGACCAGCCCCTCGCGGGCGGCTTCGCAGGCCGGGAAGATCGCTCGCGCCCGACGCTCCTTCTCCGCCACGTCCGCGTCGTTCTGCGCGGGGTCGTGGTGGAACAGCACCAGCCGCTTCACGCCTGCCTCGCGCGCCAGCAGCACACCGTGCTCATAGGTGCTGTGCCCCCACCCCGTCTTCGGCATCCCGCCCGCTTCCCCCGTGTACTCCTCCGGCAGGTACATCGCGTCGTAGATCAACACATCGGCGTTGCGCGCCAGCCGCCGGAGCTTCGGATCCACCACCGAGTAGTGCTCCGTGTCCGTCGCGTACATCACCGCGTGGCCGTCGTACTCGATCCGATACGCGAACACGCCATTCGGGTGATTGCCGCGCACGTTGCTGATCTTGATCGGCTTGCCCTCGGACTCGAGCTCGACGACCTGCCCTTCGTACAGGTCATTGAAGCTCATGCGGGCGCCCATCTCGGTCAGGTGCACCGGGAAGCTCGGGTAGTCCATCTGCCCGGCGAGCGTCTCCTCGAGCGTGCGGCTGACGTTGTTGCCGCCGTACAGGTGGAAGGTGTTGCCGCGCACGAAGGCGGGGGTGAAGTAGGGGAAGCCCTGGATGTGATCCCAGTGGACGTGGCTGAAGAAGACGCAGGCCTCCAGCGGCATCTCGGGCAGGAGGGACTGACCGAGCAGGCGCATGCCGGTGCCGCCGTCGAGGATCACGAGCTTCTTGCCACAGCGGACCTCGACGCAGCTGGTATTGCCACCAACCTTGACCGTTTCGGGCCCGGGAACCGCACAGCTCCCGCGTACTCCCCAGAACCGGATGCGCATCCTGGTCGACTCCTCGCTGTTGCCCGCGGGTTGGTCCCGCGAGTCAGATCGTGATACGGCCCGTCTGGCCGGCGGGTCAACTAGTTCTTCTCTCGCGCGCACGCCCGCGACCGCGTTCCAGTATCCTGCCGGGTGACCCATCGTGACAAGTAACAGCGCAGCGATCGTCGTCCTCGGTGCCCGCGTCCATCCGGACGGTCGCCCGAGCAGCGCCCTGACGCGCCGGATCGAACGCGCTGCCCAGGCCTGGCATCAGGGCCTGTCCCCCGTCGTCCTGTGCTCCGGCGGCCAAAGCTGGAACGGTCACGTCGAGGCCCTGGTGATGCGCGACGCCCTGCTGCGGCTCGAGGTCCCGGCCCGCGCCGCGTGGGTCGAGACCGACTCGCTGTCGACCGCGGAGAACGCTCGCGCCAGCTCGCGCATCCTGCGCAGGGAAGGGATCGGCCACGCCCTGGTGGTGTCCTGCCCCTGGCACCTGCCACGCGCCGTCGCCGACTTCCTGCTGTGCGACATGGCCGCGTCTCCCCTGCCCGCTTCGCCCGCTCCCGCTCCCCCCACCCAGCGCGCCTGGCGCCACCTGGTCGAACGCGGATGCGCCCTCATCGACCGCGGCCGCCTCACCTTCGGAGACCTTCGATGAGCGCTCGAACGGCCATGCTCGGTGCGCTGGTGCTCGCGGGCTGCGTGTCCGCTTGCGGCAAGGGGGCCGCTCCGTCGTCCGCCGATGCCGCCGCGGCCGCCCCGTCGTCTTCCGCGTCTGCACCGCCGTCGCGCATCGCCGCTCTTCGACGCGCCGAGCTGCAGCGGGATCCCGCCGCGGTGACCGACGACGACCTGGCCTCGCCTGCGATCGAGGTGCGTCGCGCCGCGAGCCGCGCGGTGGCCCGCGCCGAGGATCCGAGGCAGGCCGATCGCCTTCTGCCGCTGCTCGCTGATTCGGATCACGAAGTACTTTCGTGGGCGGCCTTCGGTCTTGGCGGGACGTGCCAGGCGAATCGGGATCGGATCGTGCGCGCACTGGTGGCGCGCTCCCTGTCCCTCGCGCTCGAAGCGCCGGCTCCGCCGGCGTCGCTCGATCCCTGGTTCGCGATCGCGCGGGCGTTGGGGGCGTGCGGCACGCAGGAAGCGGAGCGCTCGCTCGATGCGTGGCTCGAGCTGGATCGTTCGCGCGCGGAGTCGGCCGCGTTCGGGCTCGGGGACATCGCGACGCGTCACAAGCGGTTGGAGGAGGAATCCGCCGCGCAGCTTTTGCGCGCGGCTTCGGGCGATGCCGCTCGCGATCCTCTCGACGAAGCGTTCTTTCCTTTCGGACGGCTGCGAATCCAGCCTCCGCGCGCCGTGGAGCAGGAGCTGCAAATCGCTCGCACGCGTCTCGACCACGCGGCCGCCGCGCGGGTCTTCGTCGTGCGCACGCTGGCTCGCCTCGGAGACGACGCCGTGGACGATCTGGCTCGGGTGCTCACGACGCCCGCCTCGTTCTCGGTCGCGGACCGCGCCGAAGCGGCGCGCGGGCTGGCGTCGGGGACGGGACGCGCCTCGCAAACGGCGCTGCTGCGCGCCGTCGTGCAGCTCGCGCCCGGAAGCGATCCGGTCGCGCTCACGGCGCTGACCGGGGCATCGTTCCACCCGCTCGTGGTGGCGCTCGACGGTCTGGAGCCTGTGACGGCTGCGCAAGGGGCGCCGCTGCGCCCGATGGCGGAGCTGGCGGTTCCGCCGGGCGCACCGCCGACCCTGGCGCGGCGCATCGCGGCGCTGCGGTGCGGAGCTGCGAAGGCGCTCGCGGGATCGAACCCCGAGGATCCGCGTCTCGTGGCGTGCGATCCTGCCCACGGGACCACCGGTGCGCTCGCGCGGATCGCCGTGTTGAATCGCACGAAGCTCTCGGGCGCGCGGCTCGCCGCATGGCGCGCGATGCTCGACGACAAGCAGCCGGTGCGGGTGCGCGAGGCGGCGCTGCGGCTGCTGGCGACCCACACCGAGGTCACGGATCCGGCGGGAATCCTCGCGGCCGCCCTCGAGTCGCCCCACGCCGCCCTCGTTGCTTCGGCTGCCGAAGTAATTGCCCAGGCTCCCGAGACCGCCGGAACACCGTCTCGCGGCAAGAAGACCGAAGGTCGCGCAGACCCCGATCCCCGCGTCGTGCAGGCGATCGCCGCTGCGCTCGACAAGGAGCGCCCGCCCGATGACGTCGAGGTCGTCGCGGCGCTGGCAAAGGCCGCGGGGGTGGTCCGCGCTGCAGCCGCGCACAAGGCCCTGGAGGCGTTGTGCGTGTCGCACCAGCCCACGCTCCGTGCGGCCGCGGCCGCGGCGTTGGCGTCCATCGACGACAAGAAGACGGTGTGCGAGCCCGCCGGCAAGGTGGCTGCGCCGGTCGCAGAGGAGCTGTCGCGTCTGATCGCCGCGCCGGTCCGGTTCGAGGTCAAGACCGATGCCGGCGTTGCGACGCTCACGCTCGATCCGTCGCTGGCTCCGGTGGCGGCCACCCGCATCGCGGAGCTCGCGGGCAAGGGGTTCTTCGACAAGAACGTTGTGCACCGCGTGGTGCCGGGATTCGTGGTGCAGTTCGGCGATCCGGGAGGAGACGGCTGGGGCGGGTCGGGGCAACCTCCGCTGCGGTGCGAGACCTCGCCGGTCTCCTTCACGACGGGGACCGTCGGGATGGCGTTGGGGGGACGCGACACCGGGTCGAGCCAGGTGTTCGTGACCCTCGCGCCGGCTCCGCACCTCGACGGTCACTACGCCGTGATTGGCAAGGCCGAAGGTCCGTGGGACGCGATCGCGGAGGGGGATGTGATCGAGAGCGTCAGGCGCGTCAATCGGTGACAGAGGCAACAGCGACGCAGATCATCCGTCGCTTGCAGCGACGATGGGTGTGTTTCGATTCCGGATCCCCGCTCCGGGCGCCCACACCTCGATGTCGTCCGTGCAGAGCGTCGGGCACGCGTCGCTGCTCGCATGGCCCCCGACGCCCCGGTACGTGTCACACGCCGTCGGCTTGAATCCGTCGGACGGCGTCGTGATCCCTCCGCGCACCTCTCGTGGCTGCGGGACAGCTAATTTGCGGTGGCGGACGGAGGGGGCTCGGTGCAGGCGGTGAATCCGATTCCCGTGCAGGATCCCATGAAGAACAGCATGGCGAAGCAGAGCCACAAGGCCACGCGCCAGTCGATGCGGTGCAATCCGTCGTAGAGCCCTTGCAGCGCCCCTGCGGCCTGCAGCTCCGCCTCGAGCGGCGCGAGCTTCTGCAGCAGCTCGGGCTCCTGTCGCTTGAGCCTGGACTTCTTGCGGATGGAAAGGACCGCCGCGGGGATCAGGCAGAAGGGAAACAGCACCAGGAAGCTGACGGCAAACAGCATCGCAGCCCCACCGGGGACTTCCTGGTGGGGAAACTTCCTGCCGTAGTCCATTCGCCTGGACCAATCCATCGTACTGGGCTGCGCCCGGACACCGTCACAGAGCACGGCGTGCTTCGAGGTCCTCTTGCCACCTCCGCTCGAGGACGACCAGAAGAGATAGGTGAGCGGAGGCCTGCAGTCGTCGCACACCTGAGGGCAGACGATCGGCGCCAGGGAGCCGAGCAGGGGGCCGTCGCCCGTCGAGCACCCCTCGATCATCGCCACGAAGCTCAGGAGGAAGCAGAGGATCGGTGTGCCAACGAGCATCCCGGGGAAGACAAGGGATATCGAGTTGGCGCGATTGATCTGGCCGCGGACCGTCCTGGCCTGCTGCTTCAGCGGTTCCAGGCGGGTGCGGGGGGCGAGCCCCTCGGCGCGGGCCAGATCGAGCAACGCTGCCGCAGGGATCGGAGGGATCTTCGGGGCAGTGCTGCCTTTCGCCTGACCGCTGCCCGCGATCGCCCGACGCCAGAGGGCCTTCGCCTTGTCGAGCTGGTCCAGCAGCTCATAGGCGTGAATCCGGGCCAGGCTCGAGTGTCCCAGGAACGCCTTCGCCCACGGCATCGCGTCGGGCTCCGGTCCCACCAGCGCGAGCGTTCCCGCCGCATCGCCCCGCGCCAGCCGCACACGCGCATTCGCATATCGCAGCGCGGAGTCGAGCTCGAGGACCTCCGGCGCCGGATCGCACTCCGAGAGAAACTCCGCCGCATCGTCGGGCTTCCCCGCCCGGACCGCGGCCCTCGCGAGCACCGTTCGCGCCAGCAACCGATGCCCTGGGTCCGACAACACGTCGAGCGCGGTCTCCATCCGCGCCTGCGCCACGTCGTCGCGCCCGGCGGTCTGCAGGAGCCGAACCATCTGCGCCGCGATCCAGAGCAGCGCCCGCTGCTGCTCGATCCCCGCGTTGGCCGATGCCTTGGCCGAAGGCCACAGACGCTCGAGGGCATCGAGGTGATCGGCGATCCAGGGCTGCTGCCCCGCCGTCATGAGCGCAGGGGGAAACGCCTCGAGATCGAAGACATGCCCCGGAACGGCGTGGTCCTGCTGCGCCTTGAGCCGCGCGAGACGGGCGATCTCCTCCGCGGGAGAGGGGGCCTGCCGGAAGTCGTTGGGGCGCGCGCCGATCGAGTTGGACGCGCCGCAGTACCTGCAGGTCACCTGCGTTTGCGAGCGTGCGCCGATGGGCGCTCCGCACCGCGCGCACTCGACGACCCGGGAGTCCGCCTGGCTCATGGCGGGAGCATACTCGTGGATCGCCACGGGAATCCATTGCACTGCGCTGCCCCTTGCGACCTGACGGGCGAGACCGCGGGACCCGAGCGCGGACGGATGTTCGTCGAGAGCGTCGATCGGTGACGTGCGCTGTCGCAATGCCCTACCATGGGCCGCATGCTGGCTCCCGTTGAGCAGGTCACCCAGGGCACGCTGCGAACCACGACCGGGCAGAGCCTGCCCCTCGATCACACCGACGTGACCGCGCGCATCCGCGGTCCGGTGGCCGAGGTCGAGCTGCGACAGACCTTCCGCAACGACACGGGCGGGCCCATCGAGGCGGTGTACCTGTTCCCCCTGCCGCACGAAGCCTCGGTCTACCGGATGCAATTCCGGATCGGGGACCGCGTCGTGAAGGCCTCGATCAAGGAGAAGGAAGAAGCCAAACGCGCCTACGAAAAGGCGCGCAGCGAGGGCAGAGCCGCCACGCTCCTCGAGCAGGACCGGCCCAACCTGTTCACGCTGTCGGTGGCCAACATCGCACCCGGCGCGACCATCGAGGTAGAGCTGGCGTACCAGGAGCTGGTCGAGTTCGACGACGGCCAGTGGCGGTTCGTGTTCCCGATGGTGGCGTCGGAACGCCATCACGGCGGAACGCCGATCGCGGAGACGAAGACCGAGGCCGGGCCGGCCACGAGCCAGGTCCCCGACGCCGCACGCATTCGCCCGCCCCGCGCGGCCACCGGCAAGCGCGCCCCCGACGTCTCGCTCTGCATCGAGCTGCGGCCCGAGCTGCGCATCGACCCGCCTTCGTCGCCGTCCCACACCGTTTCGGTGAGCGAAACCTCCGGCGGAGCGTACCGGATCGAGCTCAGCCCGTCCGATGCGCTGCCCAACCGGGACTTCGTGATCGCGTGGCGTTCGCGAGAAGACGGCGTGCGGCCGCGCGTGTGGTTCGAGCGCGCGGAGGGCAAGCCCGGGACGTTCCTGCTCGTGGTGACACCGCCGGTGCGGGAGCTCGACGAGCTGCCGCGGTTCGGCCCCGAGGGGCTTCCGATCCAGTGCGGCAACTGCGGCGCGCCGCTGCAGGATCCGCGTGCGCTCCACGACGTCGCCGGCATCGGCGAAGCGTGGGAGTGCAAGTACTGCGGCGCGGTCATCGCCGCCGTGCGCCCCGCCGACAAGCCCCAGCCGCAGCCCCGCGACGTCGTGCTGCTGATCGATCGATCCGCCTCGATGCGATCGGCCAGCCTGCAGCAGGCACGTGTCGTCACACGAACGCTCGTCGAGCACCTGGCGTTTGGCGATGCCGTGCACGCGATCGCCTTCGATCACGATCGGATCCACGCGGGCGACGACCCCGCGGGATGGATCGCAGTAGGCCCCGACACCCGGGCCCATGCCGACGCCTTCCTCGACAGCTTCCTCGCCGGGCTCACGCCTCGCGGGGGCACCGAGCTCGAGGAAGCATTGGAGTGCGCGGCCAGAATCCCCGCCCGGTCCGGTCGAACGCGCATCTTGGTGCTGCTCACCGACGGCGCCGTCGGCAACGAAGGGCGACTGCAGCGTAGGGTGCGGGAGCTTCTGGGATCGTCGCGGCTGTTCGTTCTCGGGCTCGGTCCCGCGGTCAACCGCTTCCTGGTGGCGCGCCTCGCGCGCGCCGGCGGCGGCGCAAGCGACGTGATCGTGCCCGGCGAAGACCCGTCGGTCGTGACGGCGCGATTCGCACGACGCGTGCGGCACGGCGGCCCGGTGCTCGGGGATCTGCGGCTCGCGTGGGATGACGCGATGCCGGCGGACGTGTATCCGAGCCCGATTCCCGACCTGTTCGGCGGACAGCCGGTGCGGCTGCTGGGCCGTTTCGTTGGCGAGGGGCCAACGCGTCTCGCGCTGAGCGGCACCACGCCGGCCGGGCTCCCCTTCCGTCAGCAAATCGACGTCACGCTGCCGGTCCGCTCGGAGCAGGTTCCGGGGCTCGAGCGCCTCTGGGCGCGTCACCGCATCGAATCGCGCCTCGAGCGGCTCGCGCAGGAGCCGGGCGAGCAGGGCGACATCCGCCTCGAGGTGATCGGACTCGCGCTCAAGCACTCGCTCATGAGCCCGTATACCTCGCTGGTGGCCGAAGACAGCGAGAGGTCGGTGGACGGTCCGGCTAAGCGCGTCGAGGTGGAGCTGCAGGAGCCGGCGCAATCCTTCGAGTCGTTGGAGGCCGGGCAAGCGACCGAGGACGCCGCGCCGTGCGCGCCCGCAGGCGCTCCTGTAGGAATCCCTCGCTCGATGCCACGCGCTGCGATGCCTCCGCCCCCCGCGCCTTGCCCGCCCGCGCGGGCCCATGCCTGCCCCGCCCCGCCTCCTGCAATTGCCGCCTTCGGCGCGAGCGCGGCCTTCGTTCCCATGAAGCCCGGCGGGATCTTCGGCGGCGTGGTGGATGCCGTCCGGGATGCGCTCGGCGGCAAGTCCCAACAGCGGCACAAGGCTCCGGTGCGACACGCCGACACCGAGGACTACGCGGCCGACGTCCTCGCGAAGGTGCGAACGCGCGCGATCGGGGAGCTCGATCTGGTGTTCCTCGTGGACGAGACGGGGAGCATGGGGGAGTACATCGAGGAGGTGAAGGAGCGGCTGCTGGAGCTGGTCGAAGCGCTGCGCGCGGCGCCGCTGTGTCGGAGTCTGCGGGTGGGGCTGGTGACGTATCGGGATCACCCGCCGCAGGACTCGACGTTCGTGAGCCGCGTGGTGCCGCTCACGGACGACATCGCCGCGGTGCAGCGCGGAGTGGAGAGCATGGCGGCAGCGGGGGGCGGAGACGGGCCGGAGGCGGTGACCGACGGCTTGTACGACGTGGTGCGGTTGTCATGGCGTGAGCGTGCGGCGCGGGTGGTGGTCTGGGTGGGCGACGCGCCGCCGCACGGGGTGGAGCCCACGAACGACGGATTCCCGCAGGGGTGCCCGTGCGGGCATCATTGGTATGCACAGGCGGAGAGCTGTCGCGAGATGGGAATCGTCATCCACGCAGTGGGCTGCCTCCCCTTGCTGCAGTATTACGTCGGCGCCGAGGAGGTATTCCGCACCGTGGCTCGCACCACGCGCGGTCTGTATCTCCCCTTGAAGCGCGCGAAGCTGCTGATCCCCCTGGTGGCCGGAGTCGCCGAGACCGAGCTCGACAAGCAGCGCATCGAGGAGGAGATCGCGGAGATCGTCGCGGCCTGGCAGGAGCCGCTGCGACAGGCGGAAGAAGGGGAACGAATACGCTTCATCGCCGAGATGCTCCGAGCGAACAACGTGCGGCCGCGCTCGATGCATTGGAATCCACAGGCGCCGTCCGAGGCCTCGCTGCGGTTCCGCGAGGTGACCGAGGACGACGTCGAGGAGGGGCTGGATCGGCTGCGCAGAGGGCGAAGGGTGGAGGTGTAGAGGGCAGCCCTGCGGGCCAGCCTCACTCCTCGCCGAGCAGGCTCGCGTACTCTTCGATCTCCGAGTCGAGCAGCTCCGAGACGCCCAGCTCCACCGTGGGCGTCTCGGCACAGGCGTCGGTCTCGGTGTCCAAGCCCGAGTCCACGAACTCGAGAAACGCCTGTACGCGACACGGGTCGAGGTCGAGGAACTTCAGGTGCACGCCCGGTCGAGAGCTGTCCGGGGAGAGCGCCTCGACGACGCCTTCGAGCAGGAAGGTGGCGACGTGATTCGGGTGGGTGATGTGCACGAACACGACATTGCCTGGGGAGAGGGCGTCGTTGCACGCGACGAACATCCGCCCCGAAGGCAGATCGCGCGCGTGAATGGCGCGCAGCGACTCGAGGTCCGGCGCAGCGACCTTGAGCACGGCGGCGTGACGCAGGAACTTGCGTCGCAGTGAGGAGGGCATCCGCTCGGGGAGGCCGGGGACCTCGCGGGGGGCGCCGCCGGAGCGCTCGACGCTGCGGATGTACTGATCCCACACCGCGCGGGTCTGGGGGTCGACCGCGTAGAACTGGATGCCGACGCCGCGGGCGTGTCCATGGGCGTTGCCCTCGGCCACGACGTGGACGACCATGCCGTGGAACGCGAGCTTCTTGTCGCTGGACGGGGGTTGGACCTGGAGCTGGACGAGCTGCCGTATCGCAGGCGCGAGCTCGGTGCAGACGAACACGCCACCGAAGCCGGCGTCGAAGATCTCGGCCTTGCACGATCGCCGGCCCACGCTCAGATCGGCCGGCACGCGGACGGCGTATCGGACGGCTCTTCTTCTCTGCGACGGCTGCATCTTCGGTGCATTCCCCCGCCCCGGGGTGAGGGGCGGCGCAGTTTGCCGGCGAGGTGATGTCGCGGTCAAGCGGGATTGTGATTGGATGCGCGAACGGGCGTCTGGAGGGGCCGATCGACCACGAGCCCGAGGCATCGGGAGCACCTCGCGGAGGCGGATTCAGGCCCCCCGCGCGGAGCGCGGCGCGCGCTGCCCGACCAGGCTCGCCAGGTGCGGTATCAACACCCGGTTCGGATCCCCCGTGCCGTCGTAGAACAGATCGATGATCGGCACGCCGTACTGCGCCTGCAACCTCCGGAACAGCGACGCGGACACCACGCCCGGACAACAGAACATCGGGTTCACGTGCACGATTGCGTCGACCATCCGCCGCGAGAGCCAATACAGCGCCCGCCCGACGCTGATCGTGGTCTCTCCCGCCATCGAAGGGGCGAATCCGTGCTGCTCGAGCAAGGCCGCGCACGTGTCCCAGTCCGGCTCGCTGTCCTCCCCGATCAGGTCTGCCACCTGCTTCTCGTAGCGCGCCTCGAACCCCTGCAGCACCTTCACCGCCTGCGCACGCTCCACGCCCGCCCGGACATCGACGTCGAGGAAGTGGCACGTCATCTCCGTGATCGAGGGGAGGACGATCTCCCCGCCCAGATCCTCGATCCTGCGGGTGACCTGCTGGTTCACGACCTCGTTGTACTTGACGTACATGTCGCCGAGCACCGCCACGCGGGGACGACGCTCCGCGTCGTCGCGCTCGATCCCGCGGAACAGCTCCGCCACCCGTCCGAAGGCCTTGCGCATGCCCTCCCTGTCCCTCAGGGCGCGCAGCACGATCCCCTCGGCGTCGCCGAGGGCCCGATCCGCGGCGCCGTCCTCGCGCTCGTAGGGCCGAATCCGGTGATACAGCTTGTAGATCAGGCTGGCTATCACGGAGGTCTCGAACAGACGCATGCCGAGCACTCCCGGGAGCACTGCGCCCGGGTTGAGGAAGTTGACGCGCCCTACCTTCAGGCCCTTCAGCCCCGCGGATTCCGCCGCCATGGAGGCCATCACCGGGAACTGCGGGAAGTTGCACGCCATGCACACGGTGGGCAGATAGAGGAACGTGCTGGAAGGTTCGAGCTTCTGCGAGCGGATGAGGTCGATGGCTCCGCCGGCAATGGCCACCGCGGGCATGCACTCGCCGCCGTTGGCGTGACGATAGCCGGTGTGCAGGATTCGCTCGCTGTTCTCGAGCATCCGGGCATCGAAGCCCTCGGTGCGGAAGCTCTCGGCCCAGAACGCGCTGATGAGGCGATTGACGTACGGAATCAGCACGGTGTCGCCGGACGCGAGGTCGTGCCCGGGCCGCGACGGCGCCCGCTGCGTCGCCCCCGAACCCTTGCGGTGCGACTCGAAGGTCCGCAATGCCGCCTCGATCCGCGTCGTGTAGCCCACGTCGGAGGCGTGCTCGTCGAGCTGCAAGACCAGGAACGGCTTGCCATGCGCCTCCATAATCTCCTTCACGTAGCTCATCAGGAACGAATCGGGACTGCAGCGGAAGCACGACAGGTAGACCAGGAACAGCCCGGGCGTCCTGGCGACGAGCTCCGCCGTCGCGAGGATCTTCCTGCCGTACGCCCAGTGCATCCGCTCGTGGATTGCCCCCTTCGACTCCATCGCAACGGCGTCGGTGTCGAGCTCGTCCTGCCAGAACAGCGTGGCCCCGCGCTCCTCGAGCAGCCCCGGAATCCCGAGGCTCACCGCCTGCTCGAAGGCCACGTACGGCCGCCCGGCCAGCACCACGTTGATCCCGTCGGGATCGAGGGGAGGACGTCGCTCCTTGCGGGCCTCGTTCCTCCGCTGCATCGCCTCCCACGCGGCCAGGAAGTGCCCCGTGACCTCGTCGAGCCCGAGGTCGGGGAATCTCCGCGACAACGCCTCATGGACGAGCTTCGCAATCCGCTCCGGAGAATCGGTGCGCAACGACAGCAGCGGCGCCACCAGCAGATCGCCCAGCGGCAGCGTCGTGAGATTGCCGAGCAGCGTGGGGGCGTATTGCGAGTAGTAGCAATAGTACGAGTCGGTCGTCTTCGAACGGAAGGACTCGGGGGCTTGGGGCTCGTGCCCGCCCTCGTTGAGAATCGACGGAAAGAAGATCGCATCGACCTCGCGGTCGCGCAGCTCCTGCATGGCGCCGTGGGCGAGGATGATGGGCGCGCAGAAGTCGGAGTTCACCAGGGCCTTGCCCCGGGAGAGGGACTTGCGTCCATTGCGCGCCACCACGACCCGGAATCCGAGACGGGTGAGCAGATCGCGCCAGAGCGCGTTGTACTCCTTGTGATAGAGCGCGTCGGCGAGGCCGATGGTGCCGCGCGGCACCGCCCCTTCGGGCAGGGACACGGGCTCGACTCCGTGCCTGCGCTCGAACCTCGAGAGACCCGCCGCGGTCTTGGGCCTGCGCTCGTCGTACTCGCGTCCGCACTTCATCCCCCAGCCGGAGCTGCGCCCTTCGGTGCGCACGACCGACAGCACGCACCGGTTCACGCACAGCGCGCAGGGCTCCTGCTCCAGCACGAAGTCGAGCTCGCCGGTGCGGAACGCGCTTCGCCGGGCCGACTTCTCGTCTTGCGCCAGCAGCGCCACGCCGATGGCGCCGGTGAGGTGGCAGTAGGGCGAGACGTGGATGGGCACGCCGAGGTGCTGCTCGAAGGCCGCGACCAGCGCCTTGTTTCGCGCGGTCGCGCCCTGGAAGACCACGTGCTCGCCGATGGGGTGGCGACCGACGACCTTGGCGAGATAGTTGTCGCGCACCGAGAAGAGCACCGCGGCGAGCACCTCGTCGCGGGACCTCCCTTCCGCGAGCAGACCGTTGAGGTCCCGCTCCATGTAGACCGTGCAGCGATCGCTGGTGTAGGGAGCCGCCTGCCCCAACGCGCGCGCCGACAGCTCCTCGAGCGTCACGCCCAGCCTGCGCGCCTGCTCCTCGATAAAGCTCCCCGTGCCCGCCGCGCACACGTAGTTCATCGTCGAGTAGGTGACCTGCCCGTCGCGAACCCGCGTGAACTTCGAATCCTGTCCCCCGATCTCCAGGATCGTGTCCACCCGCGGGTGGAGAAACGCCGCCGCACGCGCGTGGGCCGTGATCTCGTTGACCTCCAGCTCCGCGCAGAAAAGCTCCTTGATCATCTTGCGCCCGGAGCCCGTGGTCGCAGCCTGGCGCAGACGCGACGACCACCCCGGCACGCCTTCGTGCAGCGCGCGCAGCAGGCGTCGCACCGCATCGACCGGCGCCCCGCGCGTGGCCGTGTAGGCCCCGCACACCACCTGCCCCGCCTCCCCCACCAACGCCGCCTTCGTGCTCGTCGAGCCGATGTCGATCCCGAGGGTCAGCTCACCGCTCGTCGCGATCACGTCCTCGTCCGCGAGCGTGACCTCGACGTCGTCGATCATGCGCGGACGCGGGAAGTCCGGGTAGTCGGAGAGACGGAGCTCGAGGCTCGGGCGCTGATCCCTGGGGGGCCTGCTCGCGGAAGCTGCGAGGGCGGGGTCGAGAGCGGTCTGATCGCCGAGCAGCGCGGCGCCGATGGCGGCGGCGGCCCAGGGGGTCGAGGGGACGACGACCTCGACACCGATCGCGCGCTGGATGCTCTCGACGACCTTGGCGTTGAGGGCGACACCGCCGACGATGCCGACGGGAGCGATCAGCGTGCGGCCCTTGACCAGGGCGTCGGCGATGCTGCGCCCCATTCCCTCGCAGAGTCCTGCGCAGATGGCATCGACGGAGAAGCCCTCCTGCATGCCGTGGATGATGTCGCTCTTGGCGAAGACGGCGCAGCGTGTGGCGATGGTGGGGATCCTGCCCTGGAACGCGAGGGCCCTGTCGGAGAGCTCCCGGGGGGACAAGCCGAGGCGTTCGGCCTGCTGCGCGAGGAACGATCCGGTTCCCGCGGCGCACGGCGGGTTGACCGTGTGCTCGCGATAGGCGCCGCGCTCGTCGAAGAACACGAGCATGTAGCTCTGCCCACCGACGGAGATCACGTTGCGGCATCCCGGGAGCAGGAGGCGCGCGCCGCGAAGGACGCACAGGGCGTTGTCGAGGGCGAGGCCGGAGGCAGGGGAGTTGCCGGTGACGCCGACGCGGTCGAAGCCGAGGGGTTCGACGCGCCGCAGGGCCTGCGCGAGGGCGCGCGGGACATCGCCTTCGAGGTCCCGGTAGTCCGCGAAGATCACGCGATCGTCTTCGAGGAGCACGGTGCTGATGGACAGGGACCCGAGGTCGATACCGAGGCGCTTCATGGTGTTGGCGGACGGGTTATAGCCCGAAG
>JAKLDZ010000600.1 GCA_022703255.1 Myxococcota bacterium
CATCGTCAATCCCGCGCACCCCCCCGCACCCCTCCCTGGCCGCAGGCCCGTGCGCCCACCCGCTGCGCGAGCGCCGCAATGCCCCTCGAGGCGGGTGGGCATCGTCAATCCCGAGCACCCCCCGCGCCTTGGAGCGCCTCCCCCGTGCTACACCTGCCCCATGCGCGTCGTCATGCGCTCCACTCGATTCGACCGCTGCTCCTGGCCCGCTGTCCTCGCGGTCCTCGAGCAGGGCCTTGTCCCACGGCGCGTGCAGGCTGGCTTCGCGTCGAGCCTCGACGACGTTCGCATCGGCGATCTGGTCTTGTACTCCTTCGCATCGAGCATGGCCGAGACTGTCCGCTCCGAAATCGAGGCGCTGCGCACGCGGCTCGGCGACGCGTTGCTCTCGATCGCAGGCGGTCCCCACCCGAGCGCCGATCCCGACGGCGTACTCGCGATGGGCTTCCGCTGGGTGTGCGTCGGCGAGGCCGGCCCCTCGTTCGTGGCGGTGGCCCGTTCCCTGCTCGACGGCACCGTGCCTGCTCCCGGCGCGTTGCACGATCCTCCCCAGGAGCTCGATCGCTATCCCGCGTGGCCGACTCACACCGAGCTGTTTGCACCGGTCGAGATCTCCCGCGGGTGCCCCCATGCGTGCGCGTACTGCCAGACCCCCTCGCTGTTCGGCCGACGCATGCGGCACCGTTCCGTGGAGGCGTTGGAGAGCACGCTGCGTCGCGGTGTGGAGGCAGGGCACCGGTACACGCGATTCGTCTCTCCCAATGCGTTCGCCTATGGCTCATCCGACGGTCGCACGCCCGACATAGCCGCCGTGCGGCGGCTGCTCGAGGCTGCGCGGCGAAGCGGCATGAGCGGGGTGTTTCTGGGGACGTTCCCGTCGGAGGTTCGGCCCGAGTCGGTCTCCGACGAGCTTCTCTGCCTGGTGCGGGATCTGTGCGACAACCGGAGCATCGCGGTGGGCCTGCAATCGGGCAGCGATCGCGTGCTGCGGGCCATCCGACGCGGTCACACCGCGGGGCAGGGGAGAGAAGCGATCGCGCGCATCGCGAGTCGCGGCTTCGAGCCCCGCGTGGACTTCATCTTCGGCCTGCCCGGGGAGACCGATGGCGATCGCGCCGCCACGCGCGAGATGGTCGAGCGGTTGGCGTCCGAGTACGGCGCGCGCGTGCACCTGCATCGCTTCGTTGCGCTGCCCGGCACCCTCTTCGCCGGTCAACCCCCCGCGCCCCTCGACTCGGTCACCGAAAAGTGGATCGCGGACCAGGTCGGACTGGGACGCGTCGCGGGGGTCAAGCGCAGGGCTCCCTCGACGCGCATCGTGCGGTCGTCGAATTGGCGCGAAATGCGTCTGGCGCCCGGGCCGGGCCGGGATTAGTACCCCGCTCGTCCCATGTGCGGCGTGTTCGGAATCTGGGGTCACCCCGAGGCTGCGAGGCTCTCGTATCTCGGGCTGCACGCGCTGCAGCACCGCGGACAGGAATCGGCCGGGATCGTGTCGACCGACGGCCGCCAGCTCTTCATCCACAAGGACATGGGGCTGGTGCCCGACGTGTTTCCGCAGCGGGCGCTGGAGAGTCTGCCGGGCCACGGGGCGATCGGCCATGTGCGCTACTCGACCGCGGGGGGGAGCCACGTCCGCAACGCCCAGCCGTTCGCCGTGGACTACTCCGGCGGTTCCATCGCCGTCGCCCACAACGGCACCCTGACCAACGCGCGCGATCTGCGCGAGCGGCTCGAGGCCGAGGGCTCGATCTTCTCCAGCAACTCCGACACCGAGGTCGTCGTGCACCTGTTCGCGTGCTCCGACCGGCCGTCGGTCGAGGACCGCATCACCGACGCGCTCGAGCGCACGCGCGGTGCGTGGTCGCTGCTCTTCCTGACCGAGCGCGGCATGATCGCCGTGCGCGATCCGCACGGTTTCCGTCCCCTGGTCCTTGCGCGGCTCCCGGTCCCCGGGCGCGACGAGCCCGCCTGGGTGGTCGCGAGCGAGGACGCCCCGCTGAACCTGATCGGCGCGCGTTTCGAGCGGGAGATCTTGCCCGGTGAGCTGCTCACGATCGACGACGGCGGCTTGTCGTCGCGCAGCATCTCGAGCGCCCCGCGCAGCTTCTGCGTCTTCGAATACGTCTACTTCGCCCGGCCCGACTCCACCCTCGAAGGTCGCAGCGTCTACCAGACCCGCCAGGCGCTCGGACGCGCCCTCGCCACCGAGCACCCCGTCGATTGCGACGTCGTCATCCCCGTCCCGGATTCCGGTGTCCCCGCCGCCATGGGCTATGCCGACCAGGCCGAACGCCCGTTCGAGTACGGCATCATCCGCAATCATTACGTCGGACGAACCTTCATCGAGCCGCAGCAGACCATTCGTCACTTCGGTGTCAAGCTCAAGTTCAATACCGTCGCACCCGTGCTGGAGGGAAAGCGCGTCGTCGTGGTCGACGACTCGATCGTGCGCGGCACCACCGTGAAGAAGATCGTCACGATGCTGCGCGCGGCAGGGGCGGCGCACGTTCATGTGCGCATCTCGAGCCCGCCCACCGCGTGGCCCTGCTACTACGGAATCGACACGCCTTCCCGGCGCGACCTCATCGCGGCCAGCCAGTCGGTCGAGCAGACGCGCGACTTCATCGGCGCCTCCTCCCTGGAATACCTCTCGCTCGAGGGCATGATGAAGGCCGTGCGCGCTCAGGCCGACTCCCGCCCCCTCGGCCTGTGCGGCGCCTGCTTCAGCGGAGATTACCCCGTGAGTGTCGACGAAACCGTTCCACCCAGGTTGCTGCGGCTCGTCAGGGTGTAGCCCGTTCGGACCGCCTGTCCCCTTCCCGCTGCCCTCCAATCGAACCGATGTTCTCCAATCGAACGAGCTGGGACTTCCACCCCAACGACCTCTCTCTGGCGCTGAACGAGGCCCGAAGGAGCGGAC
>JAKLDZ010000601.1 GCA_022703255.1 Myxococcota bacterium
CGGAGCCCGAGGAGCTGGCGTCGAGGTCGAGCTGCGCGGATCTGGCCCTGCGGCTCGACGGATACCGCTTGATCAGGAACTCCAGGGTCTGGCGCCAGGCCTTCTCGTCACCGCGACTGCGGAAGTCCTGGGCCAGCGAGTACAGCGCGTCGCCAGGGCTCTCTTCGCGCGCGAGGGCGGGATCGGAGTTGCTGCGCGAGCACTGCATCGGAGCGAGCGCGAGCACGACGGCCACCAGGGAGGCGAGACGGAACACGCGGGGAGCTTACTCTCCCCTGCCCCCGGATGACCAGCGGGCAACGGCGCCCCATCTGTCAGGGCAGGTCCTTCCAACGCCGGTGGAGCCAGAGCCACTGCGAGGGATTCGCGCGGACGAAGGTCTCGAGCGCCTCCGAGGACCGGACGCAGGCGTCACGAACCCACTGCGTCGAGCGGGTCGAAGGAGGCTCGATCACGTCGAGGACGCGCACGACGTGGTGGCCTCGCTCGGTGCGCTGTCCCACCACGACGGCGATGGGGACGCGCTGGCGCAAGGCGAGCACGGCGAACGTCGCGTCGTGCCAGGCGGGGGCACCCAGGAAGGGATGTGGCACGACGCCGTGACGCCGCTCGGGGGCCTGATCGATCATGAAGGCGACCGCGTCGCCTGCGCGCAGGGAATCGGAGGCAGCCCGCATCGTGGCGTTGGGCTCAACGAGGCGAACGCCGCGGGAGGCGCGGGACTTCATCCAGAAGGCGTTGGCCGAGCGCCAGGACATGTGTCGGGTTACGACGGATAGTGGAGCACGCTTCGCCATGGCGCAGGCGACCAGATCCCAGTTGCCGCAGTGCGCGGAGGCGACGACGAGGCCCCTGCCCTTCGCGAGGCATGCTTCGAGGCGGGACCAGTCGTCGGGATCGATGCGCACCCAAGGCTCCAGCGGGGCATGGGGCCGGCCCGACATCCAGAGCAGCTCGAAGACGTTGGTGGCGAGGCTGCGGTAGACGCCGGCGACGACGGTCGAGGGACGCGGGATGCGGGCGCGCCGCAGGGCGCCGATGGCATGGGACCGTCGGATGCGCAGGAGGCAGGCGACGAACCACCCGAGGAGGGCGCCGGGCAAGCGCAAGGAGCCGAACGGGAGACGAGCGACGACGGCAGCGAGACAGGACCAGAGCACCGGGCCGTGGCTACTCGTGGCCGAAGCCGGCCTTGCGAGCTGCGGCACTGGGGGCGTCGGAGCCGAGCGCGAACAGGTCCTCGAGGACGAGGACATACTGCTCCCCGCGGTGGGAGTTCGCGCGGATCAGATGCCCTTCGACCTTCACGGTCTCGACCTTGGAGATCGTCAGCGGCACGCCGTCGTGCGCGGCATACAGGCTCAGGAACTGGTCGCGTTCCGTCTTAAACCAGCCATCGTCGCCCTTGACGACGGGGAGCATCGACAAGACGGTGTTGAGCTGTTCGTTGGTCATGGGGCGAGATAGAGACCGGAGAGCCGGGGGGAGTCAAGGCGGAAAGGGGGAGGAGGGGGGGAACGTGGGCGACGGACCGACGGGGGTCGTCAGCGTGGGGAGTCTGAGCTAGACACGGATCGATGACGGAAGAGTCCCCGATCGGTCCGCGCGATCACATCGTGGTGCGGGAGCTGGTGAAGCGCTTCGGGCAGACCGAGGTGCTGCGGGGGATATCGATGACGGTCCAGCGGGGCGAGACCGCGGTCGTGATCGGCGGGTCGGGAGCGGGGAAGACGACGCTGCTGCGGATCCTGATCGGGTTGGAGAAGCCGACCTCTGGGCAGGTGTTCGTCGACGGACAGGACATCGTGCCGTTGGGTGAGCTGCAGATGAACCAGGTGCGGAAGAAGTTCGGGATGGTCTTCCAGTACTCGGCGCTGCTCGACTCGCTGACGGTGATGGACAACGTGGCGTTCCCGCTGCGGGAGCACACGAAGATGAAGCCGAAGCAGGTCCAGGAGAAGGTGATCCTGGCGCTGGAGATGCTGGGGTTGAAGGCGGACGACGCGAAGAAGTACCCGTCGGAGCTGTCGGGCGGGATGCGCAAGCGGGTGGGCCTGGCACGGGCACTGATGCTGGAGCCGCAGATCCTGATCTACGACGAGCCGACGAGCGGGTTGGATCCGCACACCTCGAGGATGGTCGATGATCTCATCGAGGAGACGCGGGAGCGGTTCGGGGTCACGAGCGTGGTGATCTCGCACGACATGACGAGCACGTTCCGCATCGCGCACCGGGCGGTGCTGCTGGTGGACGGGCAGGTGGTGGCGTCGGGGACTCCCGACGAACTCGCGGATCCGGTGTTGAACGAGCGATCGCACGCGTTCATCGTGGCCTCGGGCATTGCGTGGGACCGGATTTCGCGGCCTCCTCCGGCGGACGCGGCGGGATCGCGTTCGGACGAAGTGGCCAGCGTGCGCGGGGGTTGACGCTCCCAGCGACAGATGGGCTACCATCGACCTACGCGAATGGAGCGGGCGCCAAGGCGCCTGCCGGCAGGTGAGAGGCGGGAGGCATGGCGAACCTGGTCGACTACGCAACGGACCGCGGAGTGGCGTTGATCACACTGAACGATCCGCCAGTCAACGCGTTCACGCACGAGATGGTGAAGGAGCTGGACGAGTGCATCACCGATGCGCGCTTCGACGAGGACGTGCAGGTGTTGCTGATCACGGGCCGGGGCGATCACTGCTTCAGCGCGGGGACGAACATCGCGATGCTGCGGGAGGTCGATCGGGGGTTCCGGAGCAACTTCTACCGTCACGCGAGCGAGGTCCTGCTCCGCCTGGAGAACACACCGAAGCTGGTGATCGCCGCACTCAACGGCCACGCGAGCGGGTTGGGATTCGAGCTCGCGCTGGCCACCGACGTGCGCGTTGCACGCAAAGGGGAAGGCACCCTGTCGTTGCCGCAGATCGACTAC
>JAKLDZ010000602.1 GCA_022703255.1 Myxococcota bacterium
GATACCGTCGTCAACAACACCCGATCCGAGCTGCCCAATGGACGGTCGTCCACGCTCGTCGCGAGGACCGACGCAAAGTCGTTGGCCACGACTACGGCGATGTCCCCCAACTCCTGGCGCTTGCCCGCGAAGAAGCCCACGACTCCCTGCGCGCGCGGAGAGTCGATGCGCACCACGCCCTGCGCCCAATTGCGCGTGAGCTGCCCCGCCGTGTCCCCCCCTTGCTTCTGACTGGCAGGGAACGCCGCCTCCGACGGCGCGAGCACCGTGGCCCCAGCGGTCGCCGGCTGCGGCACGCCCACCTGGTTCTCCAGCCACGTCAGCGTCCGCGACGTCTCCATCGACGTCTTCCAGGCCTCGCCCGTCCACGGGGCCGTCTTCTCGTAGGGATCGCTGATCCTCACATACGTGGGAGCCGCTTCCGCCAGATCGCCCCGCAACATCATCGTCGCTGCTGCCGGGTAGAACGACACGTACGCGGGATCCACCGCCGTCTCGAAGGCCCCCGTGATCCGATCCACCGGACCAGAGCTGTGACGGTACGAGAACAACGCCATTCCGTCCCACCCCTGCACCAGCGCTCGCGCGATGATCCACGGCATCGCTTCCGCACGATACGCATTGATCCACGGATGGTCCCACTCCGAGGCGAAAAACGGACGCCCCGGGACCGCGTTGAACCCGAGCTGCGCGTGCAGGCCCGTCTGATACGCCGGGTCCATTCCGCACATCGGCACATTCGAAAACGTCGTGAAGTCGTCCTGCGGATGGTCCCAGTACCCGTGCGAATCCGTGAAGTCGAGCTTCGCATTGGACAGCAGCAGCGACGTGTTGATCGACCAGTTCGTGCCGGTCACCGGAATCCCTACCCCGAGTCCCCGCACGTGCTCGATCATCTCCGCATAGAAACCGTCGTGTACCTCCGTGAGAAACCTGCGCCCGTCCGCCGAGTCCAGCGCCGTGCCCGCCGGAAGTCCCTTGCCCGACAACCACGTGGCCCACCTCGCGGCGAACTTGCTCTTGAACGGCTCCAACGTGATCGACGAGGTGAACAGGTCGTTCTCGTTCACCACCTCCATCAGCGCCAGCCCAGGATCGGTCGCGAGGGAAACTCCCGTGTACGGATTCACGTGCGACAGCAGCTCCGTCGCATACTCCTTCTGCAGCTCGATCATCCGGTCGTCAATCAGCGAGTATCCCTTCCACCCCCAGGGAACGTCCGCCCACGCGTCGATTCCGTCGCCCGGCATCGCCACACGGTGAACCATCAGGTCCATGTACGTGTAGATCCCGCGCTTCCGCAGCTGCGCAATCAGGTACTCGAGACGGTCCAGCGCGTCGGCATCGAGGGTCCGCGAGGTCGTGCCGGAATAGTCAATGATCGAGGGAGTGGACCACTTCGCGTCGAGGTGGTGGTGACGCACCAGGTTCACCCCCAGGCGAGATAGACGCTCGGCGAGCCGCTCGGCCTCCGCATGGTCCGGGAAGTTGGCGCCCGCCACGAGATTCACGGCAAAGAAACGCACGGGCACACCAGGCGCCCCCGTGAACTCGAAATGATCGCCGACCGACCGCAGCACGCCGTGCTTGCCCGCCGGCGCGTCGAGCAGCCGCGATGCGTCCGGTGCACTGCCCGCCTCCACCGCCTCGTCGTACCCGAAGGAAAACGGAATCCACCCGCTCGTCTCGCTCACCACCTCCGTCGGCTCGAACAGAACCTGCACCCCCGGCGTCTGCGTCAACGTCAGGTCGAGCTTCACGTGCTCCCCTCCCGCGATGGCGCCACTGTCGATCGTGAAGCGGACCGCATAGGACCCCGTGCCCCACGCCCGATCGTCCTGGATCAGCAGCGACACCGGCGCAGCAGCCTCCAGGGACAGTTGGCTCGAAGACGAGACCGGCACCGAGACCCCCTTCGAACTCCCCGAGTAGAGCATCGTCGAGCCGTAGTCCAACGGGAGCTCGAGGGGAGTCGCCTTGCCCTCGATCATCACCGACTTGCCCGCAAATACCGCCACCGGCAGCGCGGTCGTCACGTGCAGCGCCTCGATCGTGGTCGACGCCGGTACGCTCGCATACGAGAAGTCGTAGTGCAACGCAACCGTCGTGGCGCTCTGCACCGTCACGTTCTGCGTGTATTGAAGCTGCGCGCCTGCCGTTCCCGGAATCGCCAACGTCCCCGAATAGACCCACGACGTTCCACCGCCCGTCGGCGTTCCCGCCGTCGCCCCCGTCTGCACCGCCTGCTGCCATCCGGGACCAAACACTCCCATCCCCACCGACGCCGAATTCCACGCGTCGAGCTCCAGGCTCGCTGCCCCCGTGTCGTCGAAAATCATCCCCCCTGCACTGGCATTCACACTCAGTGTCAACGCAGCAAGGAACGTTGGCAAGGATGCGATTCTCATCGTGACTCCGTGGAGCAAGGGACAGGATTCGACCGGCGGTCTCCGGAAATCACTCGCAAAGCCCGAGCGATCCCTGGTTCGAGTTGATCGGATTGCAGGTGCCCCCCACCGACGAGCAATCCCCGTCGGTGCAGCAGAACTTCGCACACTTTCCCGGTAGCCCGTCGCAGTGCAACCCCTCCCCGCAGTACGGGCCATTCTCGTCGTCGCACGCGTCTCCGAGCTTCGCACCCCCCTTCGCAAGACAGTCGAGCACCAGGTAGCCTTCCCAGTCCTCCGCCAAGTCGCACGTCGTGCCCCCCGAACAGTCGTTGTGGACCGGATCGCAGTTGCCCGCGTACTCCGCGCTCCAGCAATCAACTGCTCCCGCGCTGCCACCCGTGCCGCTCGCTCCCGAGCTTCCGGCGGAGCCTCCGACCGACGCGCCGGCTGCGCCTCCGCTCGCGGGCTCTCCCGCCGCCCCTCCGCTCGCGGGCTCTCCCGCCGCGCCGCCGG
>JAKLDZ010000603.1 GCA_022703255.1 Myxococcota bacterium
CGCCATCGCTCCGGCTTGCGACAAGCAGTCCGAGGAGCCGTCTCGTGCGGCGGCAGCGCCCTCGCAGACCGAGGCTCCCAAGGCGACGGCGACGGTGCCGGTGGCCACGGCGCAGCCGACGGTGGCAGCGGCCCCGGAGCAGAGTGCGGCGCCCGTGCCTCCGGCGCTGCTCAAGCCGGCCGATGCCAAGGAGAAGGCTCCTGCGAAGTACAAGGTCAAGTTCGCCACGACGAAGGGGGACTTCGTGGTGGAGGTGTCGCGGGATTGGGCGCCGCTTGGCGCCGACCGCTTCTACAACCTCGTGAAGATCGGGTTCTTCACCGACGTCGCGTTCTTCCGCGTGGTGGAGAACTTCGTGGTGCAGTTCGGTCTGCATGGCAGTCCCGAGGTCAACACGGTGTGGAGGCAGGCGCAGATCAAGGACGACCCGCAGACCAAGCAGTCGAACCTGAAGGGGACGCTGACGTTTGCGAAAGCCGGCCCGGACACGAGGACGACGCAGCTGTTCGTGAACTTCAAGGACAACGACCGACTCGACAAGATGGGCTTCCCTCCGTTCGGCAAGGTCGTGGAGGGCATGTCGGTGATCGAGTCGATCAACAAGGAATACGGCGAGTCGCCGAACCAGGCGCAGATCCAGTCGCAGGGCAATGCCTACCTGAAGGCGAACTTCCCACGGCTCGACTACGTCAAGTCCGCCACGATCGTGAAGTGAGTCGCACGCGCCGCGCGTCCGCGCGGTGACGTCCCGTCTTCGACTCGGGGTCCCCGGGGAGCCTTGTCCGACGGCAGGCCTCGGGGCTCTGCGGCTCTTCGAGGGAACGCACGCGACTGTGCGCCGGGGTCATGGTGCGGGGCTGGGGCAAGTCCCTGTCCGGCGTTGGCGCGTAGAAGATTCGCCAGCGAGCGGGGGGCTCGTCCTCGGAATGGAGCAATCCACGGGGAGGAGCGAAGGGCGTTGTGAGAAGAGCGCTTCGCAGTGCGTTCGGGGGCAATGTGCAGGCAAGTTCCAGTTGACCGGTCCTGGGGTGGCCTGAATAATCCGCGGCTGTTTCAACCTGTTGTCCGATTGACGACAGGAGGCTCGCGGTAAAGGCCGCGACCGAGGAGGCCACGTGGTTCACAGCGCCGCTCCGAAGCATCACAAGGAACTCTTCCCGGCCGGGGCGGATGGACGCCGCATCGCGCACGTGGCGAATCCGTTGGAGTGCAAGCTCGAGGTGGAGACGCTGGTGGAGGCGCTGGAGCGGTGGAACCGCGACGATGGCGACTACGTCGACTTCCTCGACTACAAGAACCAGTCGAACCCCGTGTCGTGGAAGGAAGCCTGGGCCGGAGCGTGTCGGTATGCGAACTACCTGCGCAACCGGGGGCTGAAGAAGGGGGGCAAGGTGGTGCTGCTGCTCGCGACGGGCAAGGAGTTCCTGTTCGCGATGCACGGCACGCAGCTGGCCGGGGGCGTGCCGGTGCCGTGTTCGCCGCCGCACACGCTGGGTGAGCTCGACAAGTACCTGCGGAACCTCAAGCACATCGTGCGCAACTGCGAGGCCGAGTTCTTCGTGACCGACGCGCGGTTCAAGATGGCGATCGGCTCGGTGCTCGGCGACAAGAACAGCCTGCGGCACCTGCTGCTGACCGAGGACGTGGTGGACGAGCCGGCGAAGAACAAGGGGTTCCCGTCGATCTCGGGGACCGATCCGGCGCTGATCCAGTACACGTCGGGGACCACGACGCTTCCCAAGGGCGTGGTGCTGAGCCATCGCAACCTGCTGTCGAACTGCTACGGGATCGGCGTCGCGCTGGAGCGGCGTCCCGACGACGTCGCGCTGGGGTGGCTGCCGCTGTTCCACGACATGGGACTCATCGGTGTGCTGTTCACGAGCCTGTTGTGGCGCTATCCGGTGCACCTGATGTCGCCGGAGGTGTTCCTGCTGCACCCGAGCTGGTGGCTGGAGAACGTGAGCCGTTTCAAGGTCACGCTGACGCCGGCGCCGAACTTCGCCTATCACCTGTGCGCGCGGCGCATCAGCGACCAGCAGCTCGCCAGGCTCGATCTGAGCTCGTGGCGCATCGGCCTCAACGGCGCCGAGCCTGTGGACCACAACACGGTCGAGGAGTTCAAGCGCAAGTTCGGCCCCGTCGGCTTCGGCTCCAACGTCATCCTGCCGGTCTACGGCATGGCGGAGAACTCGTTGGCGGCGACGTTCCCCGATCCGCGATCGGCCTACGAGCTGGAGCTGGTGGATCGCGAGGCGCTTGAGCGCGACGGAAAGGTTCGTGCGCCGAACGGAAGCGGCAAGATGCCGTACAACGCCGTCTCGGTCGGCTACCCGTTGGCGGGCCAGCAGGTCGCGATCGAAGGCCCCGAGGGCGGATTCCTCGAAGAGGGCTGCGTCGGCGAGATCCTGGTCAAGAGCCCGTCGGTGACCGAGGGCTACTTCCACAACGAGGAAGAGACCGCGCGGGTGCTCAAGGACGGCTGGTTGCACACGGGCGATCTCGGCTACGTCTCGGATCGCCGGCTCTTCGTCACCGGGCGCAAGAAGGAGATGATCATCAAGCGGGGCAGGAACTACTACCCCTACGACATCGAGCGCGTGGCGTCTTCGGTGACCGGCGTGCGCAAGGGCTGCCTGGCGGCATTCGCCTGCTACAACGGCGACACCGGAACCGAGGATCTGGTGTTGGTGGCGGAGACGCGGGAGACGGATCGCAAGGAGCAGGAGCGGATCGAGACGGAGATCAACAGCGAGCTGCTGGCGGGTCTCGGGATCCGCGCCGACAAGCTGCTGCTGGTGCCTCCGCGCACGATCCCCAAGACGTCGAGCGGCAAGATCCAGCGGGTCAACTGCCGCGACAAGTTCCTCGCCGGCAACCTGCAGCCCGACCGCTTC
>JAKLDZ010000604.1 GCA_022703255.1 Myxococcota bacterium
GCGTGGTGGGGAAGCATCGTGCGCAGCGAGCGCATGACGGCGACCGCGAGACGAGGATCGTCGATACCGCCCATGAGCGCGCGCAGGTGCGCCGGCAGCGCATCGAGATCGCGTCGGGGCGCCCGGGCGAAGACAATCGGAGAGCCCTTCGCCCTGCCGAGGATCCACGCGCGCTGCGACTCGAGCCGCGGCGCTCCAGGCAGCTCGGGGAGCGCCTGGAGCTTCGCGCGCTGCGCTTCGCATGCGGCGCGTTCGACGCGCTGAGTGGCCTGCGGCTCGGGCTCGAGCGAGGTGGAGGAAGCAGATGCGCTCGGGGCAGTCGCGGGAGCCCCCGGCTCCGCAGGGGCGGTTCTGCACGCGGAAGCCCCGACGACGAGCAAGAGACAACATCCCAGCGGCGCAGCGTGCATCTCCCTCATCGCTACCCAATCCACGGCGATCCGCCAAGGGCCTTGTGAGAATGCCATCGACGCCCGCCCGTGGTACACGGTCGACGTGATCGCTCGCATCGTCGCCATCGCGCTGATCTGCTCGACCTCCGGCTGCAACGGGTGCGGTCGCAGCCGTCCGACTCCGATTCTCGTGGACGCCGCCCCGCCCCCGTCTTTCGGGGCTCAGCGCCCTGCCGATGCGTCGGTCGAGGTGGACGATCTCTGGAAACGGGCAATGGCGGGAGATCCGATGGATGTCGCTTCGCTCGCGGATCGGGAGGGAGCGGTGGGGTTGCTCGCGGGAGTCGAGGCCGGAGGCGACCTGGGGCTCGCCGCGCTCCGAGCGATGCCCCACGCGAACGATGCCGAGCTGTCGCTGCGCCGTCTTGCCGAGATCGCGTTGCAGCTCGATGGTGCACCGCAGCGCGAAGTCGTGGAGGTGATCGAGAGCATCGCCTTGCGCCCTGCGCGTCAGACGGAGGTGCTGGATGCGCAGGGAGCGCGCGCGTGCGCCGACGGGCTGGTGGAGCTCACGAAGCGTGGGAGTGTGCCGAAGGAGACGCGGGCCCGCGCGGTCAACGCGCTTCGCGCCCTGTCGGAGCGCCTCGTTGTCGATCCGGCGCGTATTCCCGCCGAGTTCGACCCACGCTGAGACGATCGGATGAGCCCCGGACCGTGGACTCCGACGACCTTCGACTTCCGATGTCTGGGGCGATCGCTGGGCGCCGGGCTCGTGGTCGCCCTTCTCGCGCTGGCCGTTCTTGCCAGCACTGACTCCGACCATCCATCGTGGTGGGGGAGGCTCGCGAGGCTCGCAGTGCTGAGTCCGGTGTTCGGAGCGATCGGCACCGCCTTGGGGCTCGGGCAGGCGAGGGCGCGTGGGGAATGGCTCGCGCTCTGCTCCCTCGGGGCGTCTCCCTTGCGGGCCTCCCTCGGACTCGTCGCGGGCGCTTGGATGATCGCCGCCGGCGGAGTCATCTGCGCGGCGGTCCCGCACACGGACCTGGCGGCGCTGTTCCCCGCGGTCCCCGCGATCGATTGGGTTCGCGACGGCGTCGTCTGGTCCAGCCAGTCGGCCGGGCTGAGGCTGGGCCCTGGTCGCGATCTGATCGAGTGGACGGTGCCCGGCACGCTCACCGCTCCGCTCGCCCCGCTGCGAGGGTGGGTCGTCGCAGCGATTGCGGCGGGAGGCGTGGGGTTGCCGTTGTGGACGCTGATGGACTGCGGACGAGTCGAGCGGTTGGCAGTGGGTTCGGCTGCGCTGGTCGCACAGCTCTGGGCATTTCACGTGATCGCGGCGAGCCCTGGGAGAGGATACCCGATCATGATCGGCGCAGCGGTGTTGGCTGCGCACGCGGGGGGGCGCAGGGTGAGCCGGCAGCGGCGACGAGCCAAGAGGCCCGGGCACACGACTACCGGCTCCGCCGTGTGATCAACGCGGAGGGGGCAGCCAAGCGGGCTTGCGAGGGAATGCCGACGTCAGCCCGCCGCAGGGGCCGGCTTCTCGCCCTTGCGGTCCATGGCGGCCTGCAAACCGATGCGCGCACGCTGGCAGCGCTTGATGCGCTTCTTCTTGAGGGGGGTCTGCAGCCACTCGTGCTTCCGCCTGACCGTGAACACCGCGCGATTCGACATCGGGAGAGACTCCTGTTTTGGGGCGGCGGAGCTTGCTACGAGATGGAGGGATCGTCAAGGGGAAACCTGCACGGCGGTGCAGGTGGCCGCACAGCGTCGTGCGGTCAGGCCGCAAGCTGGTCGCGATGCAGGAGGCGCTCGAGGCGGGTCCGGATCTTGTGCTTCTTGGAGTAGACGGTCTTGATGCTGATGCGCATCCGAGCGGCGACTTCTTCGGGCTCGAGGCCCTGATCGAAGTAGAGCGCGACGAACTGACGGTCCTTGGCGGAGAAACCCCGGAGCAGATCGGTGAGCACCTGCTCGCGCTGCTTCCTATCCACCTCGACGAAGGGGTCCGATCCGTCGCAGCTCAGCGCTTCGGCTTCCATCATGCTGCCACGCCCAGGTTCGCGCCGAATCGTGCGAAGGTGGTCGTAGGCGGCGTTGATGGCGAGCATCCCGATCCACGTGCCGAATCGGTTCCCTCGCGCCGGGTCGAAGCTGCGGAGCTTGTGCATGTCGTTGGAGAGCAGTTGCAGGATCAGCGTGCCGTAGATTTCGCGGATGTCCTCGGCCGAGATCATCTGCGAGAAGCGACCCGTCACCTTCGTGATGCACCGGTAGATCAGTCGGTCGTACCGGCGGTGAAACTCGATCCAGCCACGGTCGCAACCGGAGAGCATGGATTCGATGAGCTCCTCTTCGGTCGACGGAGGGAGTGATGTCGTAGGCCGGAAGGGGAGGGTGGTGGATGACGTGGTGTTCAAGCGAGCCTCCGAAGCAGGCGGGTCATTCTGCAGCCGCTCTTTGCAGCCCGTGTGCCGTGGGC
>JAKLDZ010000605.1:0-1223 GCA_022703255.1 Myxococcota bacterium
CATGCCGCCAAAGGGGCTGATGGTAAAGACCGGTTTGCGATGAATCGTTGACGCGGTGATGCTGAAATAGACTTCGATGTCCGAGGGCACAAAGGCCTCAAAGGTGACGCCGTTGGCGGTCACGGTCTTGGAGACCGGGCTGGTGACGGCGATGGAGTACGAGCCGAGCTTGACCTGGTCGGCGAGCTCGAAGTCGGCCCAGGCGACGCCGAAAGCGGAGGTCTGCTTCTCGATCCGGAAGACCTTCACGCGTTCTGCGCCTGCGCGGATCTCGATGACGACGGGTCTGTCGGCGGCGGGTTTGCCGTCGGCGAGCGCGACGGCACGGATGTGTACGGTCTGACCGGGCTGGTAGATCGGCTTGTCGGTGGCGACGAAGATGGCTGGAGTCGCAGGCTCGCGCGGGTCCACGACGAAGTCATCGGAGCCTTCGGCAACGCCCGCGCTGACGAGCGCCACCAGCGATCGGGACTGCATGAAGTCGTCGGGAAAGCGCACCGCGAGTGTCGCATCGCCTCCCTTGCCGGTGGAGCCGCGGGCGATCTCGATGAATCGATGGTTGTGGAAGCCGACACGCACGGTGGCGTCGGCGATGGGCGAGCCGAAGCGATCGCGCACGAGCACAGCGTAATGGGAGGTTTCGCCGCGGATTGCCCTGCGCGGTCCGGAGAGCGTGACGACGGGGACGAGGGCGTCGGCGCGGGAGACGCGGCAGCTCTGCACGATCAGTGCGACGAAGGACAGGAAGGTGATGGCGCCGGCGATGGTCCAGAAGCGCCAGGTCCCCAGCCACGGCCACTCGTGTTCGACGGGCTTGTCATTCATGGGCCCATCGAATCAGAAAACGCGCGTGCGGGGAATGCTCGCGCCGGGGGAGGAACGACGGTTGTTCAGCGCGAACGGGCGCGCATGTTCCCGTCGAGCACCTCACGCAGCTTGAGGAAGTCGTAGCGCTCGGGCCGATCGCCGCTGGGGAGCCTGGAGATCTCGAGCACGGCTGCTCGGGCTTCGTCGCGCACATCGGGAGCGATCTTCAGGAAGTCGCTCAAGGCGTCGAGGGCCGCCTGCTCGCTCGTGCCCACGGTGCCCTCGAGGCGGGCGAGCCATTCGGAGGCGGCGTAGGCGAACACGCGGTCGAGAGCGCTGAACCGGTGGAGCGAGAGCGACGACAGCTCGCGTCGCATCTCGATGCCCTTGGAGAGAAGGCCCAGATCGCCTTCCGC